>JARGOJ010000079.1 GCA_029210225.1 Planctomycetota bacterium | reverse complement strand
ATAGGCTTCTTGTCATTGTCCCTGGCCAATCATGACGCCGTCGTCGACTTCTCCCTGACCGCCTCCCTAGCGGTCCTGGTCGCCTTTATCTGCGTCATCTTTCTCACCCCCCTCATGCTCTCCCTCTGGCCCATTCGCAATAAATCGAAGGCCATCTTCAGCCAATCTCTAAACCTCAATTATGGCAAGCGAACCGTCGTCATCGCAGCTTTCCTCGGGCTCGTCGCCCTCTCTGTCCTCGGCACTCAAAAAGTCGTGATTAATTCTCACTGGCTCGAAGAACTCCCCAAATCGGAAGAAGCCGTCACCGATTTCATTTGGTTTGAAGATCACTTCAACGGCTTCGTCGGTCTCGAAACAGAAATCAGCGGAGAGCTAAGCAATCTCAAGTGCTTCACCGCCGTCGAAGCCATGCAAAAGAGCATCCTCAAACTCCACGGAGTCAAATCGGCGGAGTCATACACCCACTGGGTCCGAGAAGCCCTCGGCGTCGCCCCAGACAGCCCCATCACCCAAGAGATGTTGCACCAGGGCCTCGCCCTCTTAAAACTCTCGAAAGAACGCTACCCCGTGCATATTCTTACCCGAGACGGCAAGAGCGGACGCATCACCTTCCGGATTCGCGAGCTCGGCACCAAGCACTTTATGGGGCTCATCGGCAACATCGAAGAAGAGACCAAGGCCTTTCCCAAAGAGCTTGAAGTGCGCGTCGGTAGCGCAACAAAGCTCGCCCACGAGAGCGCGTCCTTAGTCATTTACACCATGATGCAAAGCATGGGCCTGAGCCTCATTGCCATCACCCTCTTCATCATGATAATCTTCCGCTCTGTCAAACTAGGGCTGCTCTCCATTATCCCCAACGCCCTCCCCGTCTTTGTCGCCCTCGGCCTCAACGGCATCCTCGGCATCGAGCTGCGTATCGGCATCGTCATGATCTACGCTCTTGGTATTGGCCTCGCCGTCGATGACACAATCCACCTGCTGACCCGCTTCATACAAGAGCACAAGCTCCATCCAAACTCAGTGAGAACCGCCCTGCTCAATAGCCTTCGCGGCACAGGTAAAGCCCTCATTACCACCTCGATTTTGCTCACCGTCGCGGCCCTCTGTTATCTCCCTTCTTCTTTTAAAACCATGAGAGATGTCGGCTTGCTCCTCACCCCCATCGTCATCGTCGCGCTGGCTGCCGACCTCTGGCTTCTCCCCATTCTCTTGGAGTGGAGCTACCCCGATAAGAAAAGCCCGACCCCAGACCCCGACAATCCATCCTAAAAATCTCCTCAGCAGCGCGGCGTTCTTCCTCAACCGCCGTCAAATTTGGTTACATTATTGACGACCGCTGAGCCTCCGAGTATGAAATCACTCGCTGACAGCATCCCAGGGGAATTCCATGGCCAAACACACCAGCCCGCTACCCATCCTAATTATTGGCGGCATCGTCACCATCCTTCTCACTGTCATAGGTGTCTGGTTCGCCAATCATGATGGCCTCTTCGAGAAGCTCTGGGTCATGGTCAAGCACAACCCCATTTTCTGGATCACCGGTCTCATAAGCCTCGCCGGGACCGCCTTCTTCTGGAAGCGCGACCCGGAAGAGTTCACTTTTGGTGAAGCCGTCATCCAAATCGCCTTGTCCCTCGTCACCATCGTGCTGTTCTTTGCCCTGTTCAGTTATTGGTTCACCGATGTCCAAGACGTCGAGTTCTGGAACTCCCGAGTCATCCTCGCCGAGCACTGGGAGACCTGGGACGAGCAAAAAGAAGACTCCAAGGGAAACTACACCCACACCAAACACCCCCCCCACTGGACCCTCCACACCACCATGAACGAGCGCGTCTCCATCTCCGAATCGCAATACGAAAACATTGTTCAGCGCTTTGGCAATCAGAGCTATGAACGCATCAACCGCGCCTATCGCGTCAGTCACAGCGACGGCAATCGCTACTTCACAACCTACAATGGAAAAGCAGACACCGAAATCCCCGCCTCGGTCGAGCATTCGTTCACAAACTGGGTCAAAGCAAGCAAGGAGAGTGAAGATAGCTCGGAGCTGCTGGCGCGCTTCAAGGAATTGCTCAAAGATTATCCAAGCCTCGAAGCGTCCGACTATGGACCCATCAAAGTCGACCGGGTCATTCAGGCAGGAACCGATGTCCCCGAAGACTATTGCGCGAAACTCGACGCGGGCTTGGATAGCCTGCTCGCAGAAATCGGCGCCCGCAAGCAAGTGAACATCCTCATTTACCTGGTCAACACCACGGATGAGCGCTTCGAGGATGCCCTGCGAGAACACTGGGTCAACGGCAAAAAGAACGACGTCATCGTTATTCTCGGACTCTCAAAGAAAGACAAAAACCCCGTCAACATGACTGAAGACGGTGTCCTTGGCCAACATCTCATACGCTGGTCAGGAGTGCTCGCCTGGGTCGACGAAGCCAAAAGCGGCGAAGACGGCTTCCGCCAATTGCTCGCCCAAAGAATGGTGAAGCTAAAGAACCTCAAGCATCCCCCAGAAAAAATCGTCCAGGAGATCAGCGATCAGATAACAAGCCCCATTCCCCAAGGCGGCTACAAGAGAAAAGCCATGGCCGACTTCAGTCATCTAGCCAGCGAAATCGCCATGCCCTGGTGGGCCAACGTCCTCGTCGTTCTCTCCTCCGTCGTCGTCATGCTCATGACCGGCTGGGCCTTCCACCGAGGCAGCCTCACAGGGCGATAGGACAGCGATCCCCACGGCTCTCCATTTTAATTTTCAAAAGGCAGCCTTATTGGACGAGAAGCTCTTGAGTCTCCGGGACAGTCGTGGGAACATTAGCGACTCAATTCGTTCAATCATCAGTCTTCAATATGAAAGAGAACCGACATGGCTAAATACAAGCACGCTATCCTCTATCGCGTCGGCGAAGCAGGAGTCATGGTCACTGGCGATTTCACCGGCCCTTACAGCGATATGGCTATGGCCTTGACCGCTCTCGGACGCGAAGGCTACGGCGTGGTCACCGCCCTCGACAAGTCCTCTGCTGGCTTCTTCAACGCTGCAGGAAACCACGTCCTTATCTGCCGCAAAGAAGACGACGGCAGCGACGACGAATAACATCGTCCATTAAAGGACCCATCAAAGACTTTTGAAGGGAGCGTGAGCTTTCTTCAAAAGTCTGTTCAATCCTAAAAATAGGGCGCCAACGACGTCAATTTTAGCAGCGCCAAGATTTGAACAGCGATGGAAAGTCCGCAAAGTGAGCCACCTGCTTCGCGCCCTTCAAAGTCTGCACTATAAGGATAGAACTTGGCTGGATCAACGTCTTTGGTCTTCCGCCAGCTTCCTCATAAGACGCATTTTCACACGATCTCCGAGTTTCTCATAACAGTTTGCAAGTCGAGAATAGACGGAAGATTTCTTTCCATCTAATTTCAAACAACGAGAAAAATAGAAAACCGCACTCTTAATCGCGCCCCGCAATAAACACAACTCGCCTTTCAACTCCAGAGCAGTAACATCATTGGGAAAGTTCTCAAGAACGATATCAATACCTTTTTCTGCGCGATCATATTGTTTGAGTTGATAAAGACAGATCACAAAGTTCATTTGACTAATCCGTGACTTTGGAGCGTATTTAACTGCGTTTGTGGCACAAGCAAGGCCATCTTTGTAACGTTCATTCTTGATATGATAGTCAGCCAACAACTGCCAAACCACGGCCACTTCCTCATTCTGACGAAGGGAAGACTCACACAAGAGCTTGCTGTTCTTCCACTCTAAATTGCGATGAAAACTGAGGCTTGCGAGAACAAGAACCAGAATCGAAACTGCCAAATTGAGATAAATGTTCTTCCCGCGTTTTTTGGGGAGCAGTAGAATCGCGTTGAGTATCAATCCCGGACAAGCCCAATACATATAACGTTCAGCATAGCTTTGTGAACCGACTTGAACGAGCCCAATCACTGGCACAAGTGTCCCTAGAAACCAAAGCCAGCCAACAAAGAATTGACGTTGACTCTTCAAGTTCCAGACACACAAGATAGAGCATACTAAAACCGCAACAAGAGAAAGTAATGTGTAAACGCCAAAGTCGCTCGTCGGTGAATTCGGATGAAAACAAAGAGCTCCATGTAATGGCCATATCGCTCAATGACTTGGACGAACCTTTCACTAGAAGATATGGCCCTCTGACTCATGGCCTCAACCTGAGCCAAAAACGTAAAAACGCAAAATAGGGCTGTCAAAAGGAAGAATGGTAGCTTCTCTAAAAGCACTCCTTTTAACGAAGCAAAGAACTCCATTATCGAGTTCACTGAGATACGTTTAAGTGGCCAGATATCTAACAATAAAAGAATGCATGGGAGCGTCACGACCATCGACTTTGACAACAATGCAAGAATGAAAAGGAAGAGTGAAAGAAAGTACGTTTTTAAGGTCCTATCCTGTGCAAAGTGGAGATAGCAAACAAGAGAAAGAAAACCAAACAGGTTTGACAGCAAATTCTTACGCTCGGAAATCCAAGCGACGGATTCAACCTGAGTTGGGTGTGCTATGAAAATCAACGCTCCAATCAAAGCCCTAAATGAGCTCAACCCGCAATTGCGGAGAAGAGCATAAAAGGCAACTCCACAAAGAAAGTGAAGAAAGATGTTCACGCCATGAAACGCACCCGGATCCATTCCAAAGAGTTCAACGTCAAGCATATAGCTCAACCAAGTTAGCGGGTGATAATTTGAGAAATGAAAATCACTAAAGCTCCAGTAGAGTCCTTCCCAGCTCAGCCCCGCCTCGACAAAGGGTTCTTCATATGTGTATTGAGGATCATCAAAGCTAACAAAATCATGAAAAAATGCGGGCGAATATATTCCGATCGACAGCAAAAAAATCAAGATGACATGAGGAACAGATCTCCATCTGCTTGTTTGAGTCACTGCATTGTCCACTTTCAAATAGATCCTTTTAGAAACGAGCAGCCAGTGTTCCACACTGTGAGAGACAACACCATATTAGCATCCCCTACCCATAGTTTAGATGAGCGAATCAGGGGGAAATAGCGACTCAAGGCAGCTTCAGAACAGAACCTCACTCCTCCCCCACTCCCCTCGCCTGCGTAGAAAGAGCAATCCTCACCGAGGTCATTCAACGCAGCCTTTCAACAAGTTTGACAAGTTCACCCTGACACGCTTAAAAATAAGGCGCCAGCGACGTCAATTTTAGCAACGCCACACATTCCTCAATACTCGGACGCCGCGCCAAGATTTGAACACCGACGGGGAGCTCCGCAAAGTGAGCCTCTCCCAGTGAATCATTCAATTCCTGCAAAACCCCTCGCTCTAAAAACAACTCTAAAAGCTCCGGCTTCCGAGGCCCTAAATCAGTGATGAGCAGGCCTCCTAGTTCTAAGCCAGTCATTCCCTGGAGCATTCCGAAGACGGGTCCGAGAGGATGATACTCCGACAATGACCACACAGAGAGTACGCAATCAACGCGACGCTGCGGCCTTAAATGCATGAACGATCCAACGATTTGCCTCGGGTCCTCCCAGTCCCAATAAATGTCATCCATAGTGAGCTTTGAGAAAGACTTCGTCTTCAATGTCTCTTGGTCACAATGGAGAAAAGGCAAGGTGAGCGCTCGGCTCAATGGCTTATCGATCATAGGCAGATCACACAATTCTCGAAAGCCAATGCCCAAGCCCGCCCCCAGCTCAAGCAGGGATAGTCGCCGGCCTCGCTGTGCGTGATGCGTCGAGAGCAAGCTCTCCAAAGCCCCTGGTTGAAGGTTTAGGCAAGTCTCGTAGGAATAGAGGGAATGCTCCGCCGAGCTTAAAGAGCGCCCGACAGCCATTCTCTCCTTCGTCATGGCGCTCCAAGACGCCCATTCAATCTCTTGAATGAAAGACGCCTCCAAAGGACGACAAAGGTCCATGGAGGCTTCCGGGTCAATTAATTGAAGAATGTTGCTATAAGCGCTGACGATTTCAAAGCCGTCCATCTCAGCAGAGAACTCTTGTCCTCTCGCAAAGCGCCAGAGCCGCTCGGCGCAGTCTTTCGCGACTTTCAATGACCGTCCTTTCCTTCAAAAGTATCGTCCTCTTCATCCTCAGACTCCTGGAGAAAACGAGACCACTCTTCTTCCACCATCCAAGCGTCATTCTTCGTCTCCGGATCTCGAATGATTTTCAATGATTGCTTTTGACTCCGGCCGTCAACGGTCAATTCAACGACATAGCTCCCGGGGTTCACCGGGGTCCCCCGGCCTCGCATAAGTCGAGCCAAGGTTTCGGCCCGTTTTTTAGCATCAAGCTCACGAAGCTGACGAGCATATCGACGCTCAATAGAAGCCTTCGTTGGTCCCCGGCGCATATTCCACTGAAGCCTATGAAAACCCGCTGTCTTCTTTGCCTTGCCTTTATAGAGCACCTTGCCATCCAAGGCCAAGACCTTGATCTCAGCCTTCTTAACCGCCCCGCTATGAGAATAATAGATAGGCGCTCCGGGCTTTGGATTCTCCCCAACGAAGCGACGGTTTGTCTTGCCTCGGGTCACTCCATAACGCCAGACAATGCAATCTTGAATTTTATAGAGATGAGAACCGGCTTTCACTTTTTCCTTCGACAATTGACGAAGACCAGAAACATCGCAAATCCAAAGGCTTCGGCCATGAGTCGCCGCAATAATCTCGCCAGAGCTTGGGTGCAGGGCGAAGTCATGAACCGCGACCGTCGGCAGATTTGAATTGAACTTCGTCCAGCTCTCCCCTCGATCAATGGACACCCACGCCGAGAACTCACAGCCCAAGTAAAGAACATTCGGATTGATCAGATCTTCTCGAATGACCCGCGCAGTCCCTGCGGACTTGGGCAAGTTGCCTCGAAGCGAACTCCAACTCTGACCATAATCATCAGTGACAAAGATGTAAGCTTCATCATCGTCGTTGCGATGGCCATCGAAGACAACATAGGCCCGTCCAGCTTCTAGATTGGAACACTCAATAAAATTGACCCAGCGGCGCCCGGGCAGGAGAGCATCTAGCTTAGACCCATTCACAGCCTCCGTTGTCTCAGCCTTCGCGCCGCCCTTGACATAGTAGAGTTTGGGACGCTTTTTGCTTTTCCCATAGGGCTGAGAAATCAATGAGTTCCAATTTCGCCCACCGTCTCTCGTGACCCAGAGTGCACCATCATCCGTCCCCACATAGAGGACATTTTCATCCTGGCTGGATTCTGCCAAAGCCGTCGCGCTGCCTCTCTTTGTTGCCGAGATCTCTGGGGATATTTTCTGCAGTCGGTCGCCTTTATTCACAGAGCGAAAGACATAATTGCCAGCGGTGTAATAAACCTTCGAGTTGAAGTGCGACAGGATAAAGGGCGTATTCCAATTAAAGCGATAAGGACGTTGCCCTCGGGGCGCTTGAGGACGAATCCGTGTTCTCTTCCCCGTCTTTAGATGAATGCGTCCCAATCCTCCATTTTGACTCTCATAATAAATGAGCTTTGAGTCTTTCGGATCAACACGGCAGACAAAACCATCCCCGCCATAGACATTAAACCAATCAGAATTAACGGGGCCCGCCCCAGGCGTGCGATTCGGGCCTCCCCAGCTGCCATTATCTTGCAGGCCGCCATAGACCTTGTAGTTCTTGTTAGAATCGACAGCCACTTTGTAGAATTGACCAATCGCCGAGTGATTAAAATGATCCCAGCGCGCCATACGGTCGTAGGTAACGTAGTGTCCGCCGTCCGTGCCGAGTATCATATGACGGCCGTCTTTTGGGTTAATCCAAAGGGCGTGAGCGTCGGGGTGAACGCCCCGGCTTGTTTGAAAGCTCTCTCCCCCGTCCTTTGAAAACGCTGTTGAGACCCCTAAAACATAGATGTATTTTTCATTCTTAGGGTCGACGCGAACCTGACTGAAATACATAGGGCGAGGATTAATTGAATTGATCCTCGTCCAGCTCTCTCCCCCATCCGCGCTGCGATAGAGGCCGCCATACTTCCAACCGTCTTTACCCTGGGCCTTTTGGATATTGGCGCGCTGTCCCCCAAGACTGGTCTCAAAGGGCTTGCGTTGTTTCCGGCGAGGATTCCGGGCGGGGGTCTTTGGGCGACTTCCGAAGGTCAGTGAAACGGTGATCGTTTTCTTAGCTCGGAGCACCTTTAATGGGACCGTGTCCCCAGAGAGGTGTTTGCGAATCAGGTTTTGGAGATCTCGGAAATTGCGAATGGGCTTGCCGGCGGCCTCAACGATCTTATCTCCGTCCTTTAACCCGGCTTTGGCCGCGCTGCCTCCGGGAACAACCCTCGAGAGCACCGCTCCGCCACGAGCGTTCGCTCCCTCAACACCCATATAGGCGGCGTTGCCGGGAGCTTTTCCAATGTCCTCGCACTCGACTAAAGCGTAAACGACATTAGGATTTTTTTCGTAGTAACAGAGGCCGATGCGCCCGAGTAAGCTTGGGGGTAAGCCCTTGCGGACTTTTTGAAAGCTGGCCCCGCCATTGCTTGTCTTCCAAAGCTGGCTACCGGGGGCCACTTTTTTTACGGGGGCGTTGACGTCGTAACCGTCCCGTTGACGCTCATAGCTGGCCACCAGGAATGTGTCAGGGTCTCCAGGTTTCAATTGGATATCAATGATTCCAGTCTTGCCATCAACATAGAGGATTCGGGTCCAAGTTTTGCCGCCGTCCACTGTTTTGTAAAGGCCGCGCTCTTCGTTCTCTCCCCATAATCGGCCCAGAGCACCGACATAGACGATATCGGGATTCTTCGGGTGAATGGCGATGCGCCCGACTTGGAAGCACTTTTTGAGCCCCATGTTCTTCCAAGTCTTGCCTCCGTCGACAGACTTGTAAACACCGTCCCCCCAGGATACTGAATTGCGAGGATTCGCTTCTCCAGTGCCGACCCAAAGAATATTCGGATGGCTCTCAGAGACCGCGACATCGCCTATTGAGACCGTCGCTTCTTTGTCGAATTGGTGTTCGAACGAGACTCCGTTATTGACTGTTTTGAGAAGGCCTCCCGATGCCGTCGCGACCCACCAATTCGATGAGTCTTTGGGATTGACGGCGAGGGCGACGATTCGCCCGCCCATATTGGCGGGCCCAATCGAGCGCCAATGGAGCGTCTTTGTCCAAGATTCAGGGAGCCTGCCGGCTTGTCCGAGTTCATTCTTTGCAGGCTCTTTAGCGAGGCTGAGACTGGCAAAGGTCAGGCCGATAGGAATGAGGATTAGGGGAGCCAGAGACCGGAGTGGGAGACGCTTCATCGTTTAACCTTCAAGTAGTCCGAGCTTATTTCGCGAGAACGACTATATCGGGTTTGAAGGAAGAAGGCAGTGAAAAGAATGAAGAGTCTTGATTCCGCTGCAAAGCAGTTAGCTTCCTGGAACAAAATCAATCGGGCTATGCCGCTCTAAAACAAAGAAACTAGGGGTTCCTAGGAGCCTGCCCCGAACATCAACATAGCTCCAACCAATCAAGAAATCTGCGTTCCCAGGCTGAATTGAAAGAAGCGGATCCCGAATAAAGCGGGCCGGATCCAAGGATGGGTTTTTGCCAAGACTATAGTCGAGCATCAATCCGTGCTGGCATGGCACGGGCATTTTATAGTCTTTGCCCTGACAGACTTTGTAATGGCCAAAGGTCTTCGGCTTGCCCCGACTGGTCAAGGGTTCCAGGGCATCACCGGTGCCTTGCTTCAGCTTGATATTCCAACCTCGGAGCGCGCCGCTTTGAGGATCTTTGTAGAAGGTTTTGGCGAAGGTCTTCCAGGCGATCTTGTCGACCCAGGCGGGCATTCCGAGGCTTGTGCCCTTGTATACGTAGCCGGCGAGGGCGTCCATTTCAATGGGATGGCTCTGCACTAATAATTGCTTCAAGTCTTGTTTCTTGAGGCTTAGAACGTCGGCGACTGATTCGATAGATGTGATCATGATTGCACCGCGGTTTCTTTGGGAAGGATAGAGAGTTCAGGAGCGGCGTCTTCGAGGCCGAGGCGGCCTTCGCGCCAGGCTCTCCAGCTCTCTTTTGGGTTGTCTGGGCGGGTCGCGCACCAGTCCAGGTAACTCTCAAAGCTTGTATCGATAATGCCTTCCCCTGGGGTCGTCTCCCAATTGCCAGCGAGAACCCGTTCGACGATCTCTAACAATTGATTGTGGTATTCCTCATAAACGCAGAGGTCCTTGAGCCAGTGGCTGCGGCCGCAGTCTTTCTCAATCACAGCGAGCAGTCTGTCTTTGAGTTCGTCCAAGGCTCCAGGTTGAATAGAGAGCAGGCGCAAATCGTAGATGGCGCCATCTCCATCGTGGTGAGTGCCGAGCAGGTGTCGGATGAGCGTCTCTCGTTGACTGGCCAGGCCGGAGAGGTCGAGAGGAGCGACGGATCCCTCCCAGAACAAGAAGGGTCCGCGGATGAAGCGATATTGAAAGAGTCGGGCGCGCCAACCTGGGCGAACAGCGAATTCGGTGCTCAGACCAACGGACTCGGGGTAGTAGATCGTTCGGTAGAGCATGCGCATAACCCCGAGGAAGATCTGCCAGCGATTGGGGGTTTTTTCCACGAGCTTTGCGGCTCTTACTTTTTCGAGGTTCTCCCGGATGCGTCCGGGGCGAATAAGGAGAAGCGCGGCGTACCAGGGGAGCGAGTCTTTTTGGGACTTGGATTCTTCGGTCATAGCTGGCCTTTCAATCGCTCAAGGGATTGCTCGTCGTTGTGGGCGAGGAATTGAGTAAAGAAGGGAATCATGTCTTTTTGGGGGTCTCGTAGCCATTGCAGAAAGGCTGTCCAACCTTCGAGGTTGCGCGCTGGATCGCTGTATATAACCTCGCGCAGCGCTGGGAGATTCCGCAGGGTTGTCACAATGGGGTTCAGGCAGAGGCGCAAGACCAGACTTCCGGTGGCTTCTAGAAGCGCCGCAAAGATTTGGATGTCTGCTTCAGCGAATTCGAGGCTGGCGTTTCTTGGATCGGTCATCAGCTCAGCGAAGGCGTCGACGGCATCCGCCACGGCCTCGGTGGACGGCGCCTGAGGAAGCTCGGCGAAGCTCTCTAAAACGGCGACGGCGAGGTGGCGCCGCACTTTCAGGAGGTCTTTGGACATCTTAAACAGTTGGTCGGGGTCATCGCTGAGGCTGGCGAGCCCGGAGAGGAGGTCGGGACCGCCGTGTTGGCGAAAGTCGCGAACAATATGTCCGCTGCCCTGGCGGGTTTGGAGGAGGCCGGAGGCGGATAAGCGAGCAAGGGCGCCTCGAATGGTGATGCGGGTGACTCCAAAGCGCTCGGAGAGATGTCGCTCTGGGGGTAGGCGTTCCCCTGCGGGAATTTCTCCGCGAAGTATTGCGGCTCTCAGGGCTTTTTCGCAAGCCTCGGCCGCCGTTTCTCGGGGAGCAATCGGTTCAATCTTCATGCTTATTGGTATATTGGTATTACCAATTGACATCAAGGACATTTTGCAAGTTTTTCTTTGGTCAAGATCTTGCACCTTGAGTTTGTGGGATCGATGATGGCTTTGAAATGGGCCAGGAAGGCGAGGGCGCCTCGTGATATCTCACGAAAACACCGCGAGATATCAGGGATCTGCGAGATATCAGGAGAACTGCTATGAGCGTCTCTCGATCTTAAAGTGTTGAGAAGCGTGAATTCAGAAAGTTCGGAGGAAACGGTCCTCTCTTTGCATAAGGCCCGGAGAGATGAAAAGGCGCCGTTGAGGACCCCTGGGCCGAACGATAGCAGCAAAGATTGAGAGGAAATGAGAGCCATGTCTATATTAAAGAAGGTCGGAAAAGACCTGTGGTTTTGTATCACCATGATGACTGGGAAGGCCGATGAGCGTGCGGTCGCCGATGAAGAACCCGAGTCTGTCGCGTTCTTAGTCATGGGCATCGCCACAGTCTTTAGCTTGCTCTTCCTCATTGCGATGCAAATTATCGCAGCCATAGCCTACGGCGACGCCACTGAGGGCCTTTAACCCGACTCTGTCTCTCAGGAAACCTCTATACTGGACTGGGACCTAACTAGATCGCCCCCGTCCCATGTCGGGCCTTGGAAGATGAGCGGGCGCTCTCGACATAGTCATGCCTCCCTCCACATCCATAAAGTCTCCACGCTCATACACAATCGAAACAAGACCCCCAACGGAGAGGGTGACCAAGGACTCTGACATCCTCACGCTGGAGTGATAAACACCCTCGCTGAGCATTCTCCCCCCAGAGAAAACAAGGCCTCGTTCAATTTTCAGCCCGACGCTATCGTGAAGACAAAGGCGCAATCGCGAGTCCCCCGCATGAATCGCCAAAGACTCATAAACGTTCAAAAAGTAATGACTGGTAAGCTTCCCCTCAGCAGCAATTTGCATAGGTTGGAGAAGCTCCCCCTCAAGCTCAACTTCTTGCCGCAACATGACGAACTTATTGTGCTCTGGGTTCATCTGAGGATTCGACAAGACAAAGCGATTCTTCGTTAATTGAATTGCTCCCTCGCTCATAAGGTCTTCCGCATCAAGCGCCTCAAGACTCATAACTGTGGTCACGCGCTCAGCAATGCCATAGGCGAGGGGCGCAATGATAAAGCGCTTCCCAATCATCTCAGCAGCACACTCTTTATGAACCGCCAAAGAGGCGAATTTCGACGGGCTGCCTATTTCCTTCAGATACTCCGCGACGGTCGCAGTCACTGCCTCCAGACAATACGCGCACTTCAATTGTTCATTCATGCGCGGGCGTAGTTGCATCGCCTTTCTCATGGATTGCCCCACTCCAACGAATAACACTTCAGCGTTGAAAATTTTTCGCGTCTTGTCCAAAAATCAATACGCATCATTCAGTCTATCGAATCCAAACCGCGCTTGCTCTTTCAGTTCTCTGTCGTGCGAATCACTGAATACTTCTTGTTCTTCAAGGCTAGAAACCTCTTCTCAAAGTATTGAAAAGAGAGATGGCTTATCAGCAAAGTCAGGACAAGACTCACCCCGTAAACCACAGCATTGTATATCCATAAGCTTGTATTAAGCGGGAGGAACATGTTAGTCAATCCAAAGATAAAGAAGAGCACAATCGGATGATACATATAAACTCCATAGGAGATATCACCCACTTTGCTCAATAATCGGCTTCGCAAATTGAAGCGAAAGTTCGTCTGAATGATAAAGAGCAGCTCCAAGGCCACCACAAAGGCAAAGAGAAGCAGACTTTGAGGTATGAACAGCAAGAAGAGAAGGGCGATCGTGTTTCCAAGAAACAGGAGCCTTGATTTCAACACCTTGTTAATCTTCTCCTCATGATAAAACAAGGCATAAGCGCCCATGGCACCAGCCGCCATAAAGTAAAAGGGACAAAGCGCGACGAAGAAATCAATGCCATTCGCCACTTCTTCAGAGAGGTAGCGAACAGGAAATGACCAAAAAGGCGCGAGAGCAATGAAGCCGAAGACCCCGAGCAAATACTTCCGGTTAACTCGCTGTATTATCTGCGGCCAAAGCAAATAGAACTGCTCTTCAACCCCCACAGACCACGACTGAGAAGCGCCTATAACCCTTGGATAGAGCTTCAGCGCCAAATTTGGCAACAACACCATGTAAAGCAGGAACAACTTATACGGGTTCTCCCAAAACGCCTTAAAAACCATATTGAAATAGGATGAGGTCTGTAAGAAGCGAAAATACTCGATTGCAGGGGGGATCACCAGAAACGAAAAGAGTATGACAACGTAGTATAGCGGCCAGATCCTCAACATTCGCCTGGCGAAGAACTTCTTCAAGTCAATTTTATTGAACGCGGATTTCTCACTCAGCAATAGATAGGTAATCAGAAAACCACTCAAGACAAAGAAGACGTATACGCCATTCTTCCCGAGAGCGTCCATAAACGGCTTCAAGAACGACGAAGAAAACAAGTTCGGAATACGATAGATTCGCTTGTTACACTCAACATGATAGACAAAGACCGACAAAGCAGCGAGAGCACGCAGTTCATTCAAACCCTGAAAATAGACCTTCTTCATTTATAGCCTAACTTTCGTGCCCAAGTCAGACACCCCATTCAAGTCGATAGAACAGTTCATCTTCACTACAACTCCGTTCGCTACGCGCCGATCTGGGTCGAGATAATGTAAGCAAAGAGCCCGCTCCCCAATAGCAATATCAGCGCGCCCTGCCAACGTTGCTTGGGAATTGTCATCCAAAGAATAAAGCCCGTCAACGCTGAGATCACCAGAATAATCGCGATGGCATCAATCAGCCGCTTGCCCAACTCTCCGCTGTTCTTGCCATGGTGAATCTCTGTCAGCGTCGCCACGGTGCCCGTGACCTCTGTCTCCATAATAAAAGTGCCATCTTCACGATTGATCACAATATCCGTCACCCGCCCGGGCTGACGAAACATCACGATTAAATCGAGCTCTTCAACCTGGAAATCATGCAGCGGTCCACGCACTCCATAATCCGCCCGCAAAGCCTCAACAACCCCCAACTTATCAGGCTTCTCACAGAGCTCTAGCTTCAGCTCCCCCTCGTCTTCTGTTCGCGTCGTCTTATCAAGACCAAACATCTCTTCATGATTGAGAATGAAACCCGTCGCCCCAAAGAAGAGCAAGCCCAACAATGAAAAGAGACTCAGATAACTATGGAACCAACGAAGCCACTTCTTAAAATGAAAACGCTTCTTGGGCCTCTGCTTCCCAGCCTCGGCGACCTCAGAACGATCTTCAGGCTCTAACTCAGTCATCGAAGACTACTTTCTCTTTGAAGGACCATAGACCGCCTTGACCGACCCAAGCTCCGGCTGATCCTTCGCCGTCACAGTGACTCCCTTCGCTCCACATTCAATCGGCAAGGACACCGAGGTGTGACCCTCTCTCGAATTAGGCGGCCCGTTCTCGCGATTGACATCGAGACGAAGAACATACTTCCCCTGAGGTAAAGCCTTACCGCTGTCATCCAAGCCGTCCCAGAGCAAGCGATATCGCCCGGGGCGACGGGTCGCTTTACTTATTGAACGCGCCGAGCGAGGGTCACTGTCTTCCCCAGCCAAAGTCCATCCAAACTTCCAAAAATCATTGAGGTCCTTCAAATACTTTAACTCTCCTCTATCCGCCCATAGCGCCAACAAACGAACTCGACGTCCCTCCATATCCTCAACCCAGGACGCGACAAAGTGCCGCTTAAACTTCCGTCGCTTACGAGGCCTGTTCACCGTCTCCCAAGAATTGATCAACTTGAATGAGAGAATGACCTCGTGCTTCGCCGGCCAAGCGCTCTTCGGAGCATCCTTCTCAGGCTTTGCGTTCAATTCAAAACCCCGAAAACCATGGCTGCGATACTGCTTGCCGTCTTTGTCAATGATCAACGCCACCGCATCCGTATGTTTTTCAATCAACTCTATGCCGGCTTTTGGACTGAGAACACAGAGGGTCGTCGCCAATGCGTCCGCCGTCGCGTTCGAGGCGCAAATCACCGTCGCGCTCAAGACCCCAGAGGCCGGACGCCCCGTTCTTGGATCGAGAATATGACTGTAAGTCTTCCCGCCAATTTTCAAGGGTCGCTCATAGCCGCCGCTTGTCGCGATAGAGAGGTTCTTCAGTCGGACCGTCGTCAGCGCCTTGGCGTTATCCTCCGAACGTTGAGGATTCGCGATATCAATGTTCTGCGCAAAGGATCCTAAAACAAGGATCTCACCGCCAATATCAAGCTTCAATCCTCCGCAACCCTTTGATTTCATCGCCGCCCGTGCGGCCTTATCGATAATGTATCCCTTAGCGATGGCATCTAATTGAAAAATAATATCCCCGCGACGCTCAAGAAATCGCCCGGCCTTCTTGCGCTTCCAAACACGAAAGCCCGCTTTCACACCCTTCAACGCAAAGTCAATTTTCCGAGAAGACGGCTCCTTCCCCTTCTTAGGCGCCTCGGCCCAGAGCTTAACCAACTCTCCCATACCAACATTAAAGGCGCCCTTTGACTTCTTTTGAATAGACGCCGCCTCCCGCAAGAAATCATAAAGCTCTCTTGAGAGCTTCAATGCTTC
>JARGOJ010001150.1 GCA_029210225.1 Planctomycetota bacterium | reverse complement strand
TCCAATGCGCGGACCTCGGCTTCGTGACCGAAGAGATGCGCTATCTCACGATACATGTCGGCGAGCAACTCCAGATAGAGTTGGCCCTTGAGCGGTGCGAGGGACCAAAAGCCGAGCAAGCATGTGCTTTCGGTTTCAACACGGATTGTCGGTACGAGATTGGTAAGTGCCGCGCCATAACGCCGCAGCTCTTGCAGAGTTTCTAATTGCTTGTCGGGATGGGCTCTTCGACCGTTTTGATGATTGAAGAAGTCCTCTAAATCGTCGTCGGGTTGGTGAACGAGCGCAGGAGCATCATGGCGTCTGATATTCTCACGAGTCGTCTTTCTTTGTCGTGCTCCGGCATTCGACCCGCGATAGCGACGACCCGCGCTGTCTTTTGATGACACTTTGACAGACGCGAACTTTGTCTCCAAATCTTCTAGTTCTTCGAGCAAACGGTAACGCATTCGCACTTTAGGACGAAGGTCGGATATATCGATGACCTTCTCGCCTCCTTGTGAATCTCTAAGGAGATTGCGTAGTTCTTTGAGCCCCGATTCAATTAACTCCGAGAGTTCAAGCTGGTCTTGCAGACACTCGCCCTCGGGAAGCTGAAGGGCTTTTTGATTTTCAATGATTTGGAGGCGAACGGTCACGCCGACTTTCTTGCCGGAGCGGACCCAGGCAATGGTCGTTTGGGCGGGGGTTGTGGCGGCGAGTTGGCGACCGAGAGGCTCCATAATTAATTGAGTTACGGCGCGCTTGAGTGGCCGTGCGCCGAGGTCTTCATCGGTGCCGAGGTCGACGAGTTTGTCAATGACGTGTTCATCTAAATTGAGGACCACACGGCGTCGGCGAAGTCCATCTCGTCCAAGGGCGTCCTCGACGACGAGCCGTGTAATCTTCTGAATGTCTTCCGATTTCAGTGTGTCAAAGGGGATGATCTTATCGAGGCGATTGACGAACTCAGGACGGAAAAAACGCTCCACTTCTTCCTGGTATATTCCCCGAGTCATATTCCGGCCACCGGGTAAATCAGCGACTCCCCGGGCTCTTAACACTCCTAAATTGGACGTGAGGATAATGATCGCATTGGAGAAGTCAGCAGAGCGTCCGGCGGCGTCGGTTAAATGACCTTCGTCTAAGACCTGAAGTAGCAAGTCGTAGATAGAGTGATGGGCTTTCTCAATTTCATCGAAGAGAATCACTGAGAATGGCTTCAGGCGAACCCGACCCGTAAGTAGACCATCGGCGGCGTCGCCATCGTCCCGGAATCCTGTTCCAATCAATCGTGCGACGCTCGCGGCGTCGGGGAACTCATTCATGTCGAAGCGGAGCAACCGCTCTTTCGAGCCGTATAGGTATGAAGCAGCAGCCTTCGCGGCTTCAGTCTTGCCAACCCCGGTCGGGCCAATAAAGAGGAAGCAAGCAAGCGGTTTTTGCGGATTATTCAATCCGGCCTTCGTGACGAGAATGCTATTGGAAATGGCTTCGCAGGCTTCTCTTTGACCAATCACTCGCGATTCTAAAGCGCCCAACACCAACTTCTTCGTCATTTTGACGTTCGATTTCAGAATGCCCAGGCTGAGGCCGCTCCATTCAGCGACGAGATAGGTGACGTGAAGGCTATCTAATTGAACAGGGTCTTTCTTTTTGCGGCCGTGGCGGCGTGCGAGCGATTCCAAGAAGCTGACGGCTTTCCCTGGAAAGACTCGGTCTCTGACAAAGCGTCGCTGTAATTCGACTGTTCTCGATAAAGCATCAGCCCGAATGGTCACATCGTGATCGCGCTCCAAAGGTCGCTGAGCACGAATGAGAATACTTAGGGTCGTGGAGTCATCCACAGGGTCAAGGCGCACCACTTTGAATAGGTCGGCGAAGCCGCGATCCTTCTCTTTGAGGATGCGAAAGACTTCGGGGCTCGCCTCGCCAACAAAGCGAATGTGGCCTCGCTCAATGTATGGTTTTAAGACGGATGATAGCGTCGTCTTCGAACTCGATGATTGACCAACATTGAACATATCAATGAGGTCTGAAACGAAGAGCACATGATCTCTCTTCTCAACGTCTTTCAAGATCGCGAGCATTCGTTGTTGCCATTGTCCGACGTAGGACATTCCCGCAATAACTAAGCGAGGATTGAGTTCATAGACTTCCCGTTTGCCGCGAGCTTTTTTCTCTAGCTCCCGGCGCTGTTCATGGCGAAAAACCATTTCGTGGACCAGGGCCGTCTTACCAACCCCAGCCGGTCCAACGACGAGAGTCGCTCGCTTTTGACGGGCCCAAAGTAATTGCTCCAGGGACTCCGTCTCTTTTGATCGAAGAAATGATCGCTGCAGCTGCTCGGGATACATTTGGCTCAGATTGATCGATGTCTTCGCTAGCTCCTCGCTACCTTTGAATTCCGTTTGCCCTCCTAGAATAATTTGAGCGGCTGAGTCGGAGGATTTCTTTAGCTTCAAATTGGACTTAATGTCCACATTGATTCGCAGGGGAGTGACGTCGGTCCAGCCTTGCAGTTTGAACCACTCGGGTTTCAATTCGGGATTCTTGCGAAAGACCGTTTCGACGGTGTCTCGCACTCGACCATCAATCTCCTGTCCTCGGGGAATGAGCATCCAAACGCCGTGTCTGAGGCTCTTTGGCTGAGAGACCGGAGCGCGAGACCAGGCAATCGAATTTGCATCGAAGGCTGGCAGAAAACAAACGCGGCCCATTTCGGAAGGG
>JARGOJ010001149.1:1242-2712 GCA_029210225.1 Planctomycetota bacterium | reverse complement strand
GACCTTCAATCAACTGACAGTGAGTGGCAGCCTCATGGACGCCGCCATCGAGTTCTTCTCGCCAAAGCTCAACTCCATCACAACTCAAAACTTCGAGGTCCAATAGCTCTGATCAAACCTCTTGGAGAACGTTCCAAACGCGAATCCAAAAGCAGCCTCATAACTTTTTCTCAAAAAGACCGTTCTTTTTCTTAAGCTCATGGCGATAAAGGCTAGAACCCTTTTCTTAGGTCGAGGAACAGAGAAAGAGAGCCATGAGCGCGGATGCCCACGAACGTTTCCTCAAGCTTCACATGAAGAACCAGCAGACACTCTTCAGCTACCTCCTCGGACAAGTCAGAAACCCTCATCAGGCCGAAGACATACTCCAAGAGGTCTCCATTATCTGTTGGCGCAAGTTTGAGAGCTACGACCAAGACCGTCCCTACTTAGCCTGGGCCATCGGCGTTGCCCGCAATGAAGTGCGACGGAGCTTTCGCAAGCTCGGGCGCCAGGAAGGCCTTCTTCCCCAAGACGTCCTCGATCAAGTCGCTGAAACAATGGTTCAACAGGATGAAGCGCTCACAGAAGAGTTTCGTTTCCTCGAAAGCTGCGTCAGCTGCCTCAACGACTGGCAACGCAAGCTGCTCTTCCTCCGCTACCAAGACGGCTGCGCTCCCCGGGATATGGCCATAAAGCTCGGTCGCCCGCTCTCCGCTCTCAACATGCAAATGGTCCGCCTCCGTAAAATCCTCGCCCGCTGCATTGAACAAAAGAGAGCGCAGGCCCGCCATGTCTAACGACAACAGCAATGACGATCGCTTCTTCCACCTCGCCAGCCTCTACCTCGACGCTCAGACAAACGACGCCGAAGCCGCTGAGCTCGCTGAACTGTTAAGAGACTCCCCAGAACTCCGCCTCGAACTCGCCCGAATGATGCGCATGCACGGCGCCCTCACGCAGCGAGGAAGCCTCTGCTACGACCAAACAAGGCCATCAACAACTCAGTCATCAGAATCATCGGCCCCCAAGCGTCCTCAGACCCGTCGTGGACGCCTCAGAAGCCGCAGCCGTCCCCCTGGCATGAGACGCTTCGCTCCCCTCGCCCTCGCCGCGGCCATTCTCGTGGTCATCGGCCTCTTTGGCCTTGTGATATCGAAGTCGGCAAAGCCCGAACAAGACCCCATAGCCGTTCAGGATCCTAAGTCAGAGCCCTCTTCTGACTTAGCAACCCCGAACTCCAAAACTCCAAAGAAAGTTGACTCTCCACCAAAGAAGGATCCCGAGAAAGAAGACACCAAAAAAGAAGAACCCAAGAACGAGACTCCAAAGAAAACCGAGGCGAAGAAGACCCCAAAAATTGAAGTTCCCCCCAAGAATCCAAGCCCAGAGCCGCCGAAGAAAATTGACCCCGCAAAAAAATCTCCACAAGATATTCCAAAGCAAGCAGACCCCAACCCCCCCCCAAAAAAAAAGCCCGCTCGCTCTGTT
>JARGOJ010001149.1:0-1232 GCA_029210225.1 Planctomycetota bacterium | reverse complement strand
CTGCCGTGTGATTCGTGTCATCGGCGCCGCCAGCCGAGATGGGAAAGCCATTCGCGCTGGAACAACTCTAAAGACCAGCACCCAACTGACAACCGAAGCCGGCAGCTTCCTCACTCTCAGTTATCCCGATGGAAGCCAATGGGAGCTAGGGCCAAAAAGTAACGCGGCCCTCAACGGCGGGTCCTTCGCACGATTCAATTTGGCAACAGGCAGTGCGATCCTCACAATTAATCCTCAAGCCAAAGACAGTCCGTTTCAGTTGGAGACGCCCCACAGTCAAGTGAAGGTCCTCGGTACTCAATTCCAATTAACAGTCAACGAAGAATCCACCACGCTCGAAGTGCGGGAGGGCAAAGTTCGCATCACCCGCAAAAGCGACGGAAAGTCTCTTACAGCAAGAGCCCGGGATCGCGCCGAGATTGGCCCACGCATCTTCCGCAAACGAAGAATGCCCAAAGCGAAACGCTCTAAACAACAGTTTATCTTTCGCGAGAACTTCGAGAAGCGGCCTCTCAAAAATTGGCCGAAGTCATTTCGCGAAAAGAACCCAGAGAGTTCCGGGTTCGTCACCATTCAACGAAACAAAAATAAATTCATGAGCTGTCAGGGCTCCAATCAAATCCAAAGAGCCTATCTCCCCTTCGATAAGTTTCCCGCCCCCTTTACTGTTCAGTTCCGAATACGACTCACTGGAAAAGAAAACAGCCGCATTGGCCTTAACCTATGGAATGAAACCGACAAGCAACGCTACGCCGTCGCCTACGACAAGCAGGCTGGGCTGTTCAAAGTTTATCAAGGGAAAGCAGGGAAACCCCTCGCTTCAAGCTCCGCGCAACTCGCCATTACGCAATGGCACGATATCAAGGTAAGCATCTCTAAGAAGAGCATTGCGATCTTCGTCAGTGATCGAGCTGTTCTCTCCGTGGACACTCCGGTCTCACTGAAAATAAGCGCAGTGTCCATTGTCACACTTGGAAAGGACGCCGCGGAATTCGACAACGTCCTCTATTTCCAAAGTCCTCGAAAGTAAATTGGGCCAGTCAAACACTACCTCCACGAAGTTCTTTAAAAACAATCTCATTTAAACCGTTCTATTTTTCTCCTTCACGACGATTACTCACAGACAAGTGATTCGTTGTCGGCGAAGCCTCAGAAAAATGGAGCCTGAAATGTCAGCAAGTTTAACGTCCCCAATCTCACTCTTTCTCACAATCAGCCTGCTCAGCTTGGGT
>JARGOJ010001148.1 GCA_029210225.1 Planctomycetota bacterium | reverse complement strand
GCGCTCTGAGACTATTGAAGAGTTATCGCAAAAGGTTAAGGACGATCAGGCGCTCCAAAAGAACCTGGAAGAAATGTCGGCGTCTGCTGAACAGCTCGTCTCGCGCCTGGCCAATATTCAAAATAACTACAAAACGTCCCAACTCGACGTCGCTGAGAAAACACAACAGCTTGGTAACGCTGAAGTGCGGCTGAATGATGCGCTGCAACAAATTGAAGAACTCACGGTTCAGGTTGAAGACTCGACTTCGACGCTTGCTCGCTTAGAGGAAGCGCTTCAGACAACAAAGACAACTCAAACAGAGCTATTGTCTGATAAGGCTAACCTGGAATCACGCTTGGAAAGCGCGGGCGATTCTCAGACGAGGGAAATTGAAGCCGAGCTTGTTTCTCACGTTCGTGAAGTTCGCGATGTGACCGAAAAGATTGAAGAGCTTGAGCAGCAATACAATGACGCGAACACGTTCGCTACGCATCTCCGCGATCGTTTAGATTCAGCGGTTGACACTGCGAAGCAGAGCCGGGAAATGATTGCTCGGACGGCGGGAGAACTGACCGATCAAGAGCACAGCAAAGAAGCCCTTCACGAAGAGCTTGAAAGCACCCGCGCCACTCTTGAGAAAGTCTCCGATGAGCGCAATCACCTCGCGGCGCAGTTCATTGACAATCAAGACGTCGAAAACAATCACATCGAGGCGTTGCAGAAAGAACTTGAGGTCGAGCGTGACCTCCGTCAGTCCATAGAAGAACAAACAAAAGAAATTGGACACGCCTATAAAGATGAACTCGAAAAGCTTCGCGAAGAATTAGCGGCCAGCCAAGAAGCCCTTCACACTCGAGAAGAAGAGCTGGTCAATACTCGTGAAAGACTAAAAGATACACAGGATCACGCCCAAGAATTGGGCACGCAGGTGAAGGAAGGAATGGTCGCCCTAAGTCAGGCTGAAGACGCTTATGAGCGCGCCTATAAAGAGTTTGCGATCACTCAAACCCCTGCCTTCGGCACGCCGCTTGATCCTAAATTTCTCGAGAAACAGGCGAACACCAACCTGGAGTTCCAGAAGGTTCGCGAAAACCTTGAAGACTTAAGAGGTGAATTGGAGGCTAAGGACGGCGCCCTTCAGATGGCTCAAGAAGAAGCCGTCGTTCAAAAAGAGTTGGCCAACAGTTTAGAGTTAGCCCTAGAAGAAGTTCGCACTCTCGCCGCTGGAGAAGCCCTTCAGGCGCAGCGGGAAAAGGACGCGAATCAGGCGTGGCTCAATGAATTGATGGAGAGCCTTGAGGATACACGCTCTGAGTTCGACGACGTCCGCGTACAATTAGTTGAGCGCGAGAATGAACTCGTCGCGACTCAGGAAGAATTGAATAAGCTCGCCGAAGATCGCAGTCAAGCCCTTCAAATGAAAGAGGAGGAAGCTGGCGCTCGGGAGGCTGTTGAGCGAGAGCTATCGGCTGTCAGGGATCGCTGTGTTGCCCTTGAAGGCCGCCTCAAAGAGCAAGTCGGGCTCCTCGAACGCGGCAGCGAGTCAAGCAAGATTGACAGTGAAACTGGGGAGAGGGCCTCGGGGGAGGATCTTGAAGTTCAAGAGCTGGAAAATGCTCAGAACATGATCCAGGACATTACTAATGAAGTGAAAGCGCTCCGCTCGGCGTTAATGGACTCGGAGAGTGAACTCGGAGAGTTACGAGACAAGCTTGAGAACAAGAACTCGGTCTCTCGCAAGGTTGCCGCGCCCCAGAAAGACCTGGAGAAAGTGGCGAGCCTCTTCCCGAGCGAGCGAGAAGGAGAGTTACTGCATTGGATTGTGAGTGAGCACCACTGCACTGAGAATTACTCCACGCCGACGAAGGTGCTGAGAGATCTCGTTGACAATCTTTATCGTCAGTGGGATCGTCTTTCGATAGAGAGTGAGTTAAACGCTTCTTCTAAATACCATGACACGAAGAACGTCTGGGAGAGCATGAAAATGGAGGCCCGGCTCAATGAGTCGGAGGATATCCTGGGATGGATAACCGTTGACTTGCCTGAGGCGCTTCGAAAACGAGCGGAGAACAAGTCGTCGGAAGCTCACTTACTTGTTGATGAAGAAGCGCGCCAATTAGAGGGCGAATTGCGGAGGTTGGAGCACACTTATCAATGGGCTCAAACGGAGGGAATGGCGACCGCTGAACTGGAGCGCAAGCTTGAATCGACAAGGCATCGCTTTGAAGGAATGACCGGGACGCGCAGCATCAAGTTGAACGCCAACCGGATTGAAGAGGAATACCTTCAGTTTTACGAAGAGCTGCTCAAGACGAAGAGCGAGAGTATTAAGGAGCTTCAGGACGAGAAGAAGAAGTCTGAGCGAGATGCAATGTTGACTATTAGCCTGATGGAAAATGAAAATCAGAACTTGGTCAATGAATTGAAAAATACCTACGAGCGATTGACGGACCTTGACCAAGTCATCATGAGCCTTCAAGCCTCAAATCCAGGTCAGGAAATTGAAACACTGATTCATGAGCAAGCCGAGCTACGTCAAAGCTTGCGCCGTAAATCTGAAGAAGTAAACGACCTCGATGCGGTCATTCGTGCGAGCGGAGAAGACACCCGTATTCAACTGCGGGAAGCCCGGTCGACTCTTGATCGCCTCGAAGATATGCTTGAGCGTTGTCAAGACCAGAACGACTCTTTACAAAGTGCCCTCAAGGAGGCCACTGAAGAGTAAGAGGAACAG
>JARGOJ010001147.1 GCA_029210225.1 Planctomycetota bacterium | reverse complement strand
AAGTCACTCCAACGCTTCTCCATCTCTCCCTTGCTATCTCCTCCCAGCTTCTCCAACAGCGCGTCCGTCAGCACCATGGCGAGCATAGCCTCTCCAATGGGCACGGCTCTGGGCAAGGCGCAGAAATCACTGCGTTCATACTTGGTGACCGCGTCTTCTCCAGTGATAAGGTCAACGCTCCCCAGGGGATTCAAAGTGGTCGCGATGGGCTTCATAGCCACCCGGGCGATGATAGGCTCTCCAGTGCTCATCCCGCCTTCGAGGCCCCCAGCCCGATTGCTTCCGCGAGAGAGTCCGCCATTTTTATCTTGGACGATCTCGTCGTGAACCTCTGTCCCTCGCTTCCCTGCGTTCTCAAAGGCCGATCCAATCTCAACGCCTTTCATGGCCTGAATGCTCATGAGAGCCATAGCAATGCGCGCATCGAGGCGACGCTGCCAATGGACGTGAGTTCCAAGCCCCGTCGGCAAACCCGTCGCGAAGACCTCAAAGACCCCCCCTAGAGTATCCCGGGCCTTGATACAGCGCTCCACTTCGTCGTGCATAGGCTGATAAGACGCATTGTCGGGGCAGGCCAAATCGTTGCTCTTAGCGATCTCAAAGCGCTCCCGAAGCTGGCTCGCAGTGGCCGCCTTAAGCGGCACCTTGACCGCGCCTATTTGCCGAGTATAGGCGCCAACCTGAATCTCAAAGACCTCAAGGATCTGCTTACAGAGGGACCCCGCGGCGACTCGCATAGCGGTCTCCCGAGCGCTGGCGCGTTCGAGCCCAAGGCGTAAATCGGTGTAGCCATACTTCACCGCAGCGACGAGGTCGACGTGGCCGGGCCTTGGAATCGTCATGGGAGGAATGTCTTTGGTGGCCCAGTTCTTCCAGTCGCGATTGCGAACCACCAAGGCGATCGGCGCTCCGGTGCTCAGGCCGTTCATCCAACCGCTGGAGATGACGACTTGATCCTTCTCAATTTTCATGCGCCCGCCAGCGCCGTAGGCTTTTTGACGCCGCGCCAGGTCCTCGTTGATCTTCTTAGGATCGATGGGGAAACCTGCTGGGATGCCTTCTAGGATCGCTGTGAGATGGGGCCCATGGCTCTCTCCGGCGGAGATAAAGCGCAATCGCTCGAACATGGTGGCTGCCTTAAAACTGGGGAAAGGCGCCTAAGCTAACTTTTCAGGACGTCTCCGGCGAGGGTCGAATCGCCTTTTTTAACGCGGCCACCATAAGCTCGGCTTGCAAGTCCCGCCCCGTCCAGAGCGTCCACGCCAAGCGCCCCTGCTCTGCCAACATGCCGAGGCCATTGATCGTCAAAGCACCCATGCGCTGAAAAGACTCTAAGAAAGCCGTCTCTGGGGGACTATAGATCAAATCGTAGGCCACCTGAATGGCCTCTTTGGACCAGGCCTCCGGCCAAATCGAGCGTCGGTCTTTCAAGCCCACAGAGCTGGTGTTCACAGCGAGAGAAAAAGAATCGAGGCTCTCAGGTCCCTCAATCAAGCCACCGAAAGAGACCCGATCCCCTGGAAGCGCCGCGTTCATATCCCTCGCGAGCGTCTCTCCTCGACCAAGGGTTCGATTGGCCACATGAACATGGGGACAGCCCCCCTCTAAGAGCCCATAGACAATAGCCCGGGCGCTTCCGCCAGCCCCAAGAACAAGCGCTTTGTGATTCGCTGGGTCAACGTCATGCTTCTTCAAATCGGCGACAAAACCCGGCGCATCGGTGTTCTCACCAAAGAGCTGGCCGTTTTCCCTCACATGAACAGTGTTGATCGCCCCGAGGCTCCGAGCCCTGGGGCTGACTTCATCAACGAGAGAGAGCAGGGCTTCTTTGTGGGGAATCGTCGCGTTGACCCCACGGAGGCCGAGGGCCTTCATTCCTAAAAGCGCCGCCTTTAAATCGTGGGGAGGGACGGAGAAGGCGTGATATCGCCAGTTCAAGCCTGTGGCCTGAAACGCGGCGTTGTGCATGATCGGGCTTAAGCTATGTTCAACGGGGAAGCCAAACAACCCGACAATTTGGGTCTTGGCATCGATTTCAAAGCTTGTCATGACTTACTTTTTGAAGCAGCTGTGTTTGCGGCAGCCGTTGGCGAGCGCTTTGTTTACATCGGCGAAGTGCAAGACGTTCTTACTCGGCAGGCGCTTGCACCAAGGCTCGTGAACCGACTTCGAACTCTTCCCTCGAATGTAACGCCCACCTTTTGCGATGGCTTCTTTAACAAGTTGTTCTTTCCGCCCGCGCTCCCTCGCCTCAGCGGCCTGCTTCGCAGCAGTGGCTGCGGCCTTGGCCTGGGCTTTTATTTTGTCAAACTCAGCCCGCTTACCGCTGTTCCACATGCCTTTCTTTTTGGCTTTGGCCACGTCTTCAAGCTTCGTGTATTCTGCCATTCGGTCAAAGGGATACTCACGAGTACAACGGGCGAATCCTTCTGAGATGAGCAGAGCGTTGAAGTCGCGACCGTCGAGCATTTCGATGTAAACAAGGGGACGACCGAAGACTCCGTATTGATGCTTTTCATCAATATGCAGCACAACTTTCTTCCCGTTCAAGAGGGACTTGGTGAAGGCCGAGGCTTCCTTCCCCCAAAACTGAATGCCTTTTGTGGCGTGCTTGGTTTCGGGAGTATCGACCCCGAGCAACCGCACCTTGGCGCTGTTTGGCAGCTCGGTGATGTGCATGGTGTCCCCGTCGATGACCTTCATAACGGTGAAGACCTTGGCT
>JARGOJ010001146.1 GCA_029210225.1 Planctomycetota bacterium | reverse complement strand
CAATTAGAGTCGCTGTTTCGCAAGGAGAGAGGGCTGAGATTGCCCGTTTTTTCAGCGTACATCGCTGTCGATCGTGATTCGCGCTTTGGGATTTATGAATTGCTGGCGATGTTCCCACGGGAGAGCGTTGAGTTTCGGTCTCAGGCGCGTCAATTGTTCGCCCGTGGGGGTCCTCGAAACCCAGTGATTATTAGTGAACTCTTCAAAATGGCGGGGGCTGAGAAATCATTAGAAATTCGCAAGGGAGCCATGGCAGCCCTGGGGGTCTATCCCCGATTTAATGAGGCAAAGCGAACAGGCCTTTGTATTGAAATAATTAAGAGCGCCCCGAGCCTGGAATTGAAATGTCTTGGAATTGATCTCTATTCTCGCCACGCTCCCAAGACTGCGGAGGCTCGGTCTGTTTTATTACAGCTGTTAAAAACTGCGTCCTATAAAGAGCTACGTGCGGTCGTGAAAGCGGTCATGAGATTGGGGCGCCGGGGCGAGCGCTGGGTCTTCAATGAGGCGCTGAGAACACCCGGCCTGCTTTCTTTTGAGTGCGCGTATCAATGGCTCTTGATAAATAAAGACGTCAAAAAAGAGCGTCGCTCAGACTGGACAAAGCAGCTTGTTTTAGGAATGAAGACGGGGGCGGAATTAAAAGATTGGCAGCGGGTCTCATTGGGGCTTCAAATCATGGCCTTGCAAGCTTGGTCGGAGGAAGCACTGGCTCCAATTGCGCGTCGCTATGTTAAAGATCCGAGAGAGCGTTACCGGCGCTGGGCCTATCAATTCTTTGCTAAGAATCCGTCTCGATATCATCAAGAGCTTTTGGTCGGATTGAAGGACGCCCACAGAGATACGAAGCGGGAAGTGGCTCTGTCCTTTATGGCCGTGACGGAGCCGGAGAAGAAACTATTGAAGGCCTTAGAGCTGTTCTTGGCCGACTCCGAAATGGGCCTGGAGACTGCGACAGCGCTTGTACAAATTGGAAAGGGGACGATTCGGCGCAAGGCGCGGCGTCGCCTCGAATTAGCATTGGGACAGGCGGATTTTAGGGCGCTTCATTTATTTCAATTATTAAAAGAGAAGGCGTCTGGGTCGGTGGCTGATTTAGCAAAAGGGCTGTCCCAGGCGGATCCTCGCTATCGAAGCGAATTGGCGGACACGCTAGCTTATTGCAAAGGGACCGAGGTGAGGACGCTCTTAGAGCTGCTCTTCAAAGATCCAGTTTCAAGGGTCAGAGGGAGCGCGATCCAGGCCTTGGTGACTCAAAGCAATTTCAAGAAGAACCCAAGCCTTGAGAAGTCGTTGCTCGCATTGTTAAAGAGCCCAGAGCTTCCTATTCAAAAAGCGAGTATTTGGGCTCTCGGTAAGATCGGGTCGACAAAGTCTAAGCTGCGCCTCTTTGACTTTCAAAGGTCTGCCAATTCAGAGCTGCGCTCGCTGTCCGCAGCAGCGGTCGCGACCTTGGGGAAGGACTGCTTCGCGCCTTTGGCGAGCGCTTTGTCTGAGCGGAAAACGCGGGCCTGGGGGGGCTTCGTTATTCGTCAATTAGAGAGCCGGTGGGCGGGGGACTTAGTGCTTTATTTTAAGGATCATCCCTTCGTTGTTCGCAGAGCGATTTGTCAGGCCTTGGGAGATGGGACTGCTGAGATATATCCGGTGCTGCTTCCCCTCTTGAGAAAAGACAACAGCGCAGCGAAGCTCGCTTGGGAGATCTTTGGAGAGCAGGGGGAGGACGCGATTGACTGTTTAATCGCCGAGGTCGCCAGCGGTCATGAAGTGGCCCTTGAGTCGGCAGCCCGGGCTCTCAAGATCATCGGGCCCGCTTCAGTTCCTCCTCTATTAGAGATGATGCGCGCTGAGAACGTGAAGTTAAGGCGGAGTGGAGTGAGGGCTTTAGGGATTGTTGGCTCAGTCAATGCTCGCGTTGGGACGGCAGTGCTCGCGGCCCTTGAAGACAAAGACTTGCGAGTTCGAGCAGAGGCCGCCGGGGGCCTTGGGAGCTGTGTTCTACCCGAGCAGCGCTCGTTGATCGTGTCGGGTTTAGTTCGCGCATTAAATGACTCTTCGAGGAAAATTCGCGTGAGAGCTGTGATGAGTTTTGGCAGACTCGGGGCGGTGGTCGCGGACATTGCGGTCCCTGAGTTGAAGAAAACGCTGAAGTCCTGGGATAAAGATATTCGCCGGGAGAGCCTTCGAGCCCTGGCCTCTATGGGGACGAAGCGATTCGCATGTCTTCCTGAAATCATCGACGCGTTGAAAGATAAAGACGCCTCCGTGAGGCGCGCGGCGATTGAGACTCTAAGCCAGTTTGGAAAAGAGGGGAAAGCGGCGCTCAAAGAATTAGAGAAGGTCGCGACCATTGATAGAGACGTTCCGGCTCGTTTAGCTGCCGCTCAGGCGATAGAGTCGATTAAAGAAGCCATTTTAGAGAGTCAATTGGAGAAGAAATGAAAAGCAGCCCTTTATTTAGAACAGCAGTGATTGCGACGGCCTTTTTTATATCAATGCTCTGCTTGCCAAGAGAGAGCTTCGCGGATGGGGAGGCGCGAGAGATTCGAGGGTTGTTTACTGTTTCTCTGGAGGGCAAAAAGAGCAACGGATCGGCGTGGAGCAAGACGGTAAAGAACGTCAGGGTGATTCGCTTTGGTCGCAATTTTGTGATCCTAAAGTCGGGAGAATCGGGGCATTCTTATCACCAGAGCACTATTGACTCGATTCAGTGGGAATCTGTTGAG
>JARGOJ010001145.1 GCA_029210225.1 Planctomycetota bacterium | reverse complement strand
CGTCTTCAACTTCGATTTGCCCAACGAGCCCGAGAGCTACGTTCACCGCATCGGACGAACCGCGAGAGCTGGCCGAGGAGGCGTCGCGGTTTCATTCTGCGCTACAAACGAAACAGCCTATCTACGAGATATTGAGCGCATCAGTCGCCAGTCCATTCCTCAAGTCTTAGATCATCAGTATCACTGCCCGGAAGCCGTCCCCAGAACCTCGGGACATCGTCCTCGGGGACGTGGCACTGAAAGCACTCAAGATCGCCGCGATAGACCAGCACGGTCTTCCTCACCAAGATCTGGTTCTCCAAGATCCGGTTCTCGGTCTTCAAACCGAGGATCAGACAATCGTCGCGGCAGCGGACCTCGGCGAGGCCGGGGAGGCTCTTCAAACTCGTCAAACTCTGAATCTTCGAACAACAATCGCCGAGGCGGTCGGGGACGCGGAGATAGGGACGAACGCGGACCGAGAGGCGAGCGGAGCGAACGAGGAGAAAGACGAGACAGAAACGAACGGGGAGAAAGGCGAGATAGAGGCGATAGAGCACCGAGACAAGGCGGAGATTCCTCATCGAGTTCAGGCCACTCAGGCGGCCAGCGCCGAGGTGGTCGCGGACGCGGTGAAAGAGGAGACCAAGGATCGAGACAAGGCGGAGATTCTTCTAGCAGTACTCCCAACTTCGGTTCCCGCAACTCTGGCGGAGGAAATCGGAATAATCGCAGTCGCCGCCCATCCTCTAATCGGGGATGATCGAGCCGGTTGCACTTTTCCAGAGATGAATAAGCCCCCTCTCTTTGCGTTTCAGTAGAGAAAGTGATATCACCGATCTCACTTAATTTTCTCCTCTGACATCGCAACCAGGAGGCACTATGAAGTTTCTGACACTCACAGCAACTCTCATCGCCCTTTCTCTCTCCGCTCCAACTTTAGCTCATGCAGGCGTCGACGCGACGGTCTCCTGGGGACATGGAGAAGTCGCTGTCTTCTCTGGCTCAAAAGTGAGCCTCTTCAATGTTCGTACGAACAAAGCCAGCGCCTTTATACCGATCAAAGACAAGATCCCCGGGCTCTGGCCGACTGGCATTGACGCCGCTTTTAATGACGGCCGGGGTGGCATTGTCTTCTTCAAGGGCGACAAGTTCATTCTCTACAATATTAAGTCGGGCTCGATCGCTCCAGGATTCCCTAAGACAATACTAGGCAATTGGAATGGCATCTGGACCGAGCGCATTGGCGCTTCAGTCATGCTCGATCAGCGCTACCTGATGCTACTCCGGGACACTCAATACATTAAGTACGACACTTACACCCGTAAGGTCGTCCCCGGCTTTCCAAAGAGCATCGCTGGCAACATCAGCGGTTTGACTAAGGGCGTGAGCGCGGCGGTCAATTGGAATGGCAAGCTCGGCTTCTTTACAGGAAATCAATGGGTTCGGGTCAGTCATGATTGCCGCACCGTCGACGCCGGCTTCCCACAAAAAGCACCTTTCTCATTGCCGAGCGTGGCTAAGCCTGTCGTGAAGACAAGCAACTTGGTTGATGCGGCGGTTTACAACACAAAGAACCAAAGGATCTATCTCTTTAAGGGACGGAAATACTATCGCTATGCGGCTCAAACTCTGAAGCTCGACCCTGGCTATCCCAAGGACACAGTGACGGCTTTTAAGCTGCCTTGGACCAGCTTTGATTCAGTCATCTATAACGGCTCGGGGCAAGGCTACTATTACTTCTTTAAGGGCAACCAAACTTGTACCTTTAACGCGGGCCTCAATGGAATTCAAAAAGGCCATCCGACGGCCACGAGCAAAGCTTGGCCTGGAGTTTACACGAAGGGCTTAGGCGGAGGCTATTGCACAGGAGCCCCCAATTGGCGCGCTTACTTCTTCGCCAATAAGAAGATGATGAAGTTCGATATGCGCCGAGGACAATGGAAGGCTGAAAAATACTACGACTACACTCCTTCCGATCCAATCGCAGCAAAATTTTGGGTCGGCGGCATTGATGCGATTTGCAAGACCACCAATTATTACTTCGTCTTTAAAGGTGATCGTTACATGGCTCTGGATATGAAGTTCAAACCCCTCAAAGGCTTCCCAAGGAAGATTAAGGGCAATTGGAAGGGCTTCTGAGCCTTCTAGCTATTTTCAAAAACGAAACATCGACTTCTGAGAAGGCGAGATCCATTTGGGTCTCGCCTTCGTCCTGTAATAAGAGCTGAACTTTTGATTCTCCAAAACACTTTGGAGTTTCGCTCAATGAAAAGAGCGCGATCCCTCGCCGACCTTGAATGATTCAAAGTAGTATAGAAAAGGGCTGAATCGATGATTAGATTGAAGAGATCCTTCACCAAATTCTTATCTATAGTTTTTGTAAGCTCCTTCACTCTTTCCCCGTCCTTACTCTTTGCCAAAACCAGGAACAAGACCGTCGAGAACTTCTCCAGGCTAGGAGAATCGACAGCCCTCGCTTGGGATCAAAACACAATACGCGCCTTCTGCCGACTGGAAAATGACTTCGTCGTAAAAGGCGTGCTCAACGCCTATAAAAGAGGCCGGAAGGCCCACTGCGTCCAATTGCGCGCCCTGCTAATCAATGAGCTCAGCAAACGCGGCATTAAAAATGATAAAGAGCATCAATTAATTAAAAAGTTCTTCCACGGCGTCTCAAAGAAAGCTGAGCATAGTTGGGCCACTCATCAGTGCGCAGTCATGCTTTTGAAATATGGCAAAAACCAC
>JARGOJ010001144.1 GCA_029210225.1 Planctomycetota bacterium | reverse complement strand
AAGAATGCGCCGGGCTTTGCCCTGCATCCGTTGAAGCCTGTAGTGACGATAAACACGGGCGTGAAGGAAGCGTTGAAACTCGCTCTTCTCCGGGGCCAGCTCATCGGAGAGCTGAACGATGTTCTTTGCTTGACCTCGGGCGGCCTCGGGAGAGTCGATGTTCATCTCTTGAAGGCGGTCCTTTGTGGCATCGATGACGTCGGCGACTTGTAATCCCAGGAGATAACGAACGGCTTCCCGGCGGAGAACTCGTCGATCCGAGTCGGCCTTGGGGCCAGCGTCTTTGACCCGCTTCTTGCAATGCTCCATGGCTCGTCGCCAGAGCTTCAAGTCTTTCAAGTCGTCCCAGTGAATGAGCCCCGCTTTGAGGGCATCGTCCACATCGTGTTGATCGTAAGCGATCGAGTCGGCGAGGTCGGCAACCTGGCCTTCTAGGAGTGGGCGTGAGTTCAAGGCGAAGCCGAGCTTCTTTCGAATCTCCGTGTGCTGGTGTTTGAGGATGCAGGATCGAGTTTCAAAGCTGAGGTTCAAGCCTCGATAGTTGACGTAACGCCGCTCCAGAACATCAACGATACGCAAACTTTGGCGGTTGTGCTCAAAGCCACCGTGATCCTTCATGAGAGTCGCGAGGACATCTTGGCCGGCGTGTCCGTATGGAGCGTGACCGAGGTCATGAGCGAGAATAACGGCTTCAGTGAGGTCTTCGTTGAGCCCAAGGGCACGGGCGATCGTGCGCCCGACTTGGGCGACTTCCAGTGTATGGGTGAGTCGGCTGCGGTAGTAGTCGCCTTCGCTATTGACGAAGACTTGTGTTTTGTATGCGAGTCGACGGAAGGCATGAGAGTGGACGATGCGGTCGCGATCTCGTTGAAAGGTGCCACGTATTTCGTCGCCCCGAGAGCTTGGCTCGGCGTTGACGCGTCCCTTGCTATCTTTGGATCGCATAGCGTAGGGGGCGAGCTTTTGTTCGTAGATATCGATAAACGACTCAGGCATGTTTTCTTCCTGAATGCAAATAAGGGAGCCCAGATTGGACTCCCCTAGAGACTTGATTCTTTGAAGACAAAGAATTTACTGTTGAAGCTCTTCGAGTTCTTCTTCAGGCTTCTTCTCGTCGTCTGCTTCTTTGTAGAAGCGGTTCCATGAATCGTCTTTGACAATATCAATGTGGAACCAACCGAGGACGAAGTCCATGAGCTGGTAAGAGCTAAAGTCGACCTGAGCGCCAATGAATGAGGCTGCGTAAAGGTGAAGGTCGCCGACATAGTGGTATTTGGGCTGAGGATAATCGAGAGGAACAGGAACGGTATCAGGAGCGTTCTTGAAACCTTCGTTGAACTCTTCGACCGATTCGTAGAGGTAGTCGTTACCGGCTACAGCACGAAGCTTGCGATCGATAGGACCGAGTATATCGATTCCTTTATCGCGCCAAACACCGGCAGCCCGACCTTGGAAGCCATACTCCTCAAAGTCATAGTAGCCAATGATGGGGTTCGGTGGCGCAATGTGACGACGTAAACCGCCGACGACAGGGCCTCCGAAGAAGTCGTCGTATGCTGAATACTTGTATGAGTTACCGATTTCAGCGCCAACTTTGACGCCCTTACCGGCAAGCAGCTTGAGCCCAAAGACGTCGATGAAGTCAAGGACACGATCTTGAGCATAGGACCCTGGACTTGTGCAACCAGCCATAAACATGGTGCAAAGAACGAGGGGTAACAATTTCCGCATTGATGCCTCCGAAGGCGTGTTTGAAACGGCTAACTCCGCGCATGCCGTTTGTCAGCCGGATAAATTAATCAACCGTGCTTGTCCAAGTCAACCCTAATAAAGAAATAGTCCTGGACCTTTTGGTCCGTCCAGAGACTTGAGCTCGAACCTTAGTCTTTTCTCTTGAGGCTTCTGGAGCGAGCGATTCCTTGGATTGGCTTTCCCTTGGCTATTCTTCTTCGGTCGATGAAGATCATGGAGAAGAACGGCCTGAAAAGGAAACCCATCGTTATTAGACAAAAATAGTGGGGCTTTTTTCTGTATCGCCAGGACCACCTTAAGCCGGGCCCCTGGTGACAAAATAAGAGGACCCCGGTTAAGAGCCAAGCTCTTTTAACAACTCAAAGGCGAGGACCCTAGCGGGTCCGTGGCTTGAGGTCTCACCGATCTCTGTTAAACATGCCTTCGCCTTGTCGCCCATCTTCAGGATCTTCTTTTTATAGGCTGCGGCCTTCTTGGGTTGAAGCAAGGCGCCGCGAATGTAAGAGCGAACCTTCTCTCGGTGGGGGTCGTTGTTGAGCTCAAACCAGATATCTTGCTTCCACTTTGAGATGGGTTTGGTCTTACGATTCAAGCTGTACGCTTGGATGTGATTGACGAAGAACATCTTTGGCGAACGAAAAGCCTTGGTCTTGGACTTGATCTTGCGATAGAGCTTCGCGAGGTTCTTCTTCAGCATCGACGTTTTGACTTCGTAGTTCATATGAGGATGAGTGGCCTTGTGTTTCACTGAGGACCAACCGAGCTGTTTCATGGTTGCCTCGCTCGCCAGCCAATCGATCGGCTTTCCTGTGAAGAGATAGAGTGATAGCGGGAAGACTCCGCCGTGGCTGGAGAACTTCAATGGGAAAAATGGCTTCTCGGCGGGGAAGGAGACGCGGAGAGGAGGAAGCGTGGCGCCTTTCCCAAAGCCGGCTTTAGACTCGCTACCAGGCTTGGCTTTGATGCAAAGGAAGGTA
>JARGOJ010001143.1 GCA_029210225.1 Planctomycetota bacterium | reverse complement strand
CTTTGACGCTGTGGTCTTGGCGCTATCAGGTTTGAAGCGGGCGGGGCTCGGAGATAAGATGAGCGACCGCTTGGATATGCTCCCAGCTCCAGGTCAGGGCGCCCTCGGAATTGAGTGCCGAGCGGACGATGAAGAAACAAAGGTCTGTTTGGCGTCCATCGATCATGAGGCGACCCGGATTGCTTCCCAGACTGAGCGTCAACTTCACGAACGAATGGGGGGCGGATGTTTAGCGCCCCTCGGTGCCCTCGCGATTGTTGACGAGGCTGCGGGAACCATGACTCTGGAAGCGTCCGTTGCAAGTTTAGATGGTACTCGTGTGGCCCGAGGCTCAGCAGAGGGGACGGTCGAGGCTCGTAAAGATCTTATTGAGGCCGTCGCCTTGCAATTGTTGCAAGAAAAGGCCGATGAGATCCTGGCTGAGGCCAGGGAAGAATTGGCTTAGGGAGCGTGCTTTTTGAGTGCCTTGCAAGGTAAGACAATCATCGTGACTCGGGCAAGCCATCAGGCTGCATCTATGTTGTTTGCCCTCGAAGAACTTGGCGCCACAGCGCTTCATAGTCCGGCCATCGCTATCGAAACGACGCCTGGCTTTCAGGAGGAGTTGGAGTCGCATGGTTGCTTGGAGAACTTTGATTGGTTGATGGTCACCAGCCAGAACGGGGTGAAGGCACTCGCGGAATGTGGGTACCCAACAAGAGATTCTTTGGAACCAAGCTGCGCGGTTGTCGGGCCGAAGACAGAGCAGGCCCTAATGTTTCTGGGTTACAATGTTCAGGTGACAGCGAATCCTGCCCACTCTGCAGAGTTACTTGCGGAGATGGCGAAGCAACCGTTAAATGACAAGCGAGTTCTACTGTTGCAAGGGAACCAAGCGCCAACAAGTTTAGCGGAGGGGCTTCGGGCGTTGGGAGCAGAAGTGATCTGCCTTGAGGCTTATCGCACCGTGGCAGGGTCGTGCCAAAAGTTGGCGGAATTTGTCGACCAGGCGGAGGCCGTACTCTTTACATCGGGAACGACGGCGCGCTACTCTTTAGAGGCGTTAGCAAATGACCCGAGGCAGGAACGGTTCAAAAAGCTTAAGGTTTTCAGTATTGGTCCAAAAACGACGTGCGTGCTCAACGCGCTTGGTTTTGTTGAAGTCGTCGAAGCTCAGGTTCATACCATGGATGGTCTCATAGCCGCAGTCACACATCATTATCAATCAGGGTCCAAGAATTCTGTTGTGGGGAGGGATCATGACAAGTGAAAGCTTGTTAGAGCGCATTCAAAGACGCCCCTTCATTCCCATTTTAGTACTCTTGTTTTTCTTGCTCTTGCTCGGTTGGGCCAACTCTGACTATTACGTGCTAAACGGTCGCCCTATCGTGATCAGTGACAGCGAGGGAGCTGTTGCCTTTTATGATTCGCCGTCGATCGATGCTGCGAGCAAGGTTGGCTTTGCTTTTCGCTCCAGTCCAGACGGTAAGGTTTGGTCGAAGGAAAAACGAGTTAGCGGTCGAATGAAGAACGCGATCCTGAGCGCTGGACGCCTCTACTTGCTTTATCCGACTTTTATCTCCACCTACGATCGAGATGGCTTCAAGCGACTTGAAACATACTCTTTGAAAGACTTACCCTTCGAGGCCGATCAGATCAGCGCGAACGGTGATGGCAGCTTCTCGTTGTTCGGCATTGACAAGCAGCAGAATCTGCGAGCTGCGCAGGTGAAAGCTGGGACTAGCCTTGTTGTTGACAGCAAAATTGAGAACATCACTAAGGGGACGGATAAAAAAGAGGAAGCCAAAGAGTCGGAGCCAAGCTTCCTCTCTCCAGTGCCAAAAATTCAAGAGGCTGGCAAGGACCCTATACATTCTACGCACTGGTCTACGGCGCGAATCGACAGTTCAACATACATACTGATGGGCTCCGTCCCCGGGAAAGGGTCTTACCCGCTTGGGGTCGCCCCCTTGCCGCAAAAGAGCCCAGACCGATCCCAAGCAGCAAGGGTTCCCCAGAACGGCCTACCTCGACAGCTGAAGCTCGCGACATTTAACATCGCTGGAGCCAAATCCAGCTTTGCATCCCCCGTTCTCAACCTAGATATCAAGGCTGTGGCGGCGACGCTCTTTGTTCAAGGCAAAGAGTTGAGGATGATGTGCGTTGAGACTAAGACCAGTGAAAACATGGATATCTACCGCCTCAAGGCGGACGGAAAGAGCTTTGAGAAGCTTGATAGTTTGCCCTATGAAAAGGGTGGGTGGCTCAGCAATCAGGGGGTCTCTTCTCTGTCTGTGGCGTCCCTGGGTGAGAAACGCCTTGTCTTAGCCCAAATTGGTGGCAGTATTCGCCTGAATTCGATAAAGGGTGATGAGAGCAAGTGGCACTCGATGTCCCGCCTCGCCGGTGAAACGAAAACCCTCGTCTATGGTTGGTTTACCGCTGTCCTTCTCCTCGCGCTCTTGCTTATCCTAGCGGGAGTTCAAACCTATCGTCAGCGTCGCTTGGAATGGCCAAATGTCACGGGACGCTCAACCGATGCAGACCTTCAAAGCTTTATAGATCGCAACTCGGGGGACTCCGAGGGCGAGGACGGGGATTCAGAAGTCCCAAGTCCAGAGCAAGCAAGTGATACTCCCGAGCGCAAAAGCGACGCGACTCCTGCGGTCGATTCCCACGCCGTTTCCGATTCTTCTACGGGCTCCAACTGATATCAGGTGAGCCTGTATCCCATTGATCGGAGGAAGTGATGAAGC
>JARGOJ010001142.1 GCA_029210225.1 Planctomycetota bacterium | reverse complement strand
CTCGGTTGAAATGTGCATGCGCGTGATGGGGGTATTAGACCATTCTCAAGGCCAAGATTCGCCATAAAAGACTCTTGTGTTTTGGAAACGCGAAAAAATGAAAAGGGTCCTCTTCAAACAATTGATTGAAGAGGACCCTTTTGTGTTTTTGGGATCTGTCCTGGTGAATTGGATATTGACAGATCCCCTTTACTTCACAGCCTTGACTGGAATTCAGTCCATTTTCAGGCGGTAGAGGAAGCGCGTTTCGGCTTCGCTGCCTTTTAGTGTTGCGGTGGAGACCATTCCGCCGAGGAAGCGAGAGCTGTCGAGGATTTCGAGGAGCTTCTTGTTATTGGCGTCGATATTCTCTTTACGCCATTCTCGCTGTTTCTTGCGCTTTGCTTGACGCTTGGCCCAGTAGTCGTCGCCACCACCGCTGCCCATAGGGCGGACGTCGTATGGAGGAGAGCTGCTCTTCTTATTCCTTGGACGAATCGCTTTGTCCGACTGATAGATGACCCCGTTTTGGTTTGTAAATAAGTATTTACCACCCTTCGCGATCGGGTCAGCGGCAACCCAATACTCGTATTTAGAATTGGGACCAGGTTGGACAATGAACTTGTAGCCGTTCTTTTCGCCGCTACCGAGGACGTTATCAATCATTTGAGAGGAGACAAGCTCTTTGAGCGTGCCGTACTTCTGGTCTTGATTGCGTTCGCGATAGATAGCTTGGGCGGTGTTAAAGGTTTTCATGGCACCGATTGCAGCGAGTTTATTGCCGGCGCTGGGAGATTTCTTCTCCGCGGTCACTTCTGAAGGAACTGGGAAGGCTTCGAGAGCAATCATCTTCGAGTTTGCTTTGATTTGGTCAATGACGCCGTCAAAGGAGAAGTATAGAGATGAATTGACTTTACGGGGTTGGCCTTTCATAAGGCGGGTAAAGCTCTCGGACTCCATGACGCTGCTGCCTGATTTGGCGGCCATGGCTTTCTTCATAGCGGCTTCAGAGGTGGCGAAGATGAAGTAGCCGTTGTGGAAGGCGTAGCATGGACGGAAACCGTTGCCGAAGGTTTGGACCATGTTCTTTTCTTCACGCTTAGGGAAGTTCAGCTTGTAGTAGTTGCCAGTCTTGACGAAGCCAATTGGAACTTCTTTGCCGGTCTTCCTGCGTTTCACAACAAATCCTTTAGGAAGTCTGCTGTAAATGTTTGGGGATTCGTCGAGCTCCTTTTGCTCCCATTTGAAGGTCTCTCTGACCATTTTCGCACGTCCTCCTTGGTCGGAGGCGAAGTGGAAGCCATAGCCGTCAATAGGGGTGGCCTTGACCATATACTTCATTGCAGGAGCTTTAGGATCAACGCGGATCTCAAACTTATAGCCGTCCTTTGGAATGCCATAGCTCTTATCAAGAAGCTTCATTTCGACGAGCTGGGCAATTGTTCCATAGCTCTTGTTCTTGGTGCGACGCAGGTAACTTCTCTGAGCGGAGGTGATGGGATAGAAAGCGTTGGTGACTTTGTTTTCCCTTGGCTCATACTCGGGGCGACTGTTTCCTGATTCGACGAGATACTTTTGGTTGAACTTGATGAGCATCTCTTCGAGGATCTTCGACTTGGTCACTTGAAGGAGGACAACTGCGGCGGGGACGGCGACCATTCTCTCTTGAGCGGCGACTGGGACTCCAGTGGGAACAAGTTTCTCTTGAGTGATGATAGAAGCGCCGTGGCTGACACCGAGGTTGGCGAGAATATCTTCTTTAAGGCGATATCCTAGAAGAACCTCTTTGTTGAAGCCGGCGATGCCTTCGTCAATCTTCTTTTTGATCTCGGCTTCAGTGAGCTTCTTGCGCTTTGTTTTACGAGGGCCGCCAGCTCCGACGACGCTTGCTTTGGGTCCGGTTATGGCATTCAAGGGCGTTTCGGCCCAGCGAATGACGCCGGTTTGATCGGTGAAGAAGCAGCGGCTGCCGGTGTTTTCATTGATAGGAGTGGCGGTGGCGTACCACTGATACTCAGGGCTCTTTGCGTCCGGTTGACAAGTAAATTTGTAACCTTGCTTTGTTCCAGAAGCGAGAACCGTGTCAATGAAACCGGCCTTGCCGAGAGCTTTGAGGGTGCCGTAATCTAGCTTGCCGTTGCCATCTTTATCAGATTCTAGGTAGATCGCTTGGGCGGAGCTGAGTGTTCTCATGGCTCCAATGGCTGCGGCTTCATTGCCTGAGCTTCGAGCGTCCATCAAGTTAGGAATGATCAAAGGCATGAACAATTTAAGGACGCTGTCGAAGGCCTTGAGAGGTTGGATTTCAGCGTTGAAAGCGGCGAAGCTCTCTTTTGGCATATGAGTCCAAACGCCGGGGTGAGGATCGGCAGCGCCATAGACGGCGGAGAGCTCTTTGCCCATTTTCTCAGAGGTCTTTTGATAGCTGTAGATTTCGTAATCTTTGTAATCCTTGTCAACTTTAGCGGCGAGGGCGAAATACTCGACCATGCCTGTTGACATCTTCATGATGCCCTCGAATTGCTCACGGTCCCGTGCAGGAATCTCTTCCTTCATTGTCTCGAAGAGGTTCTCGTAGGCTTTGTAGCTGAAATACATTGAGAACTGTGCGTCTTTAGGAGTCTTGGCTAATGCCGCGGTCAAGTTCTTTGAAGCGCCTGGTCCAGGCTTACCATCAATCAATCCTTCAATAGTGGCTTTGTGAGTCGTGAAGAGGATGTCTCCATTGACCCGACCAAAGTAAAAGCTCATTTTGGCTT
>JARGOJ010000078.1:8426-16342 GCA_029210225.1 Planctomycetota bacterium | reverse complement strand
TGCCGGATACCGTGGCTGGGACTATGTAAAGATGAACCTGAGCTTTGAAGGCGGCAACTTCGCCACCGACGGCAAAGGCATCGCCATGGTTTCTACCGGAGTCCAGCGCTTCAACAACGACCTCTCTCGCAATGAAATCGCCGACGAATTCGAGAAGCTCGGCTGTGATCGTGTTGTCTACACCCAACCACTCATTGACGAAGGAACCACACACATCGATATGTATGCGCGAGTCATGGACGACAACAACGCCCTCGTCTCTCGCTACCCTTCAAGCCACCGTCAATACAGAGTGACAAACGACGCCGCACGCTCTTTCGAGAGCCTCGGATTCAAAGTCACCCGCGTCGACGCCAGCCCCAACTACGACGAGTTTGCGACTTACTCGAACTCAGTGCTCGCGAATGGCGTCGCTCTCGTGCCTGTCTACGGAACCTCAAACGACTCCAAGGCACTCTCTGCATACACCAAACTTGGCTTTAAGGCCGTCGGAATTGACTCCAAGTTGATCATTAAATACAGCGGGGCCACCCACTGTCTTTCAATGCAGATTCCTGCTGGTAAGTAATTCCCCTGGCCCCTCCGGTGGAAGGTTTCTGAATCTTCCACCGGAAGCAAAGGTTGACTATCAATGAAAAAAGAAGTTGTTGCCGGCGCATTCGTCGGCATTTTTTGTTTAGGGATCTTTGTTGGCTCATTTATGGGCAAAGGGTCGCAGACAAATAGCAATGGCGCCAAAAACTCAAAGAGCGCCAGTGCTGAAAATGGCTCTGGACAGAAGACGAATCTCGGGAAGTCCGGGTCCGGGTCCAACGCCGGTCAATCGGGAGTCAGGACAGCTGGAAAGAACGGCGCAAAGACTGGCCCCGGTCAATCGAGCAACGGCTTTCAGTCGGATCATCCTGGACAGGCTGTTGATCGTGTCACCAAACCTCTCATAGAGAACCCCATGAACACTCCTGGGAATCCCGATATGGGCACCCTCAGTGAAGGTGACGCAGTGAAGCGGGAGCTAGAGAAAACCAAAGGCAAGGGCAACGGGCGTGTCTCAACTCTCATGTATGACTTCGATAGCCCTGAGGCCAAAGCGAAGTGGGAAGAGAAACGCCGGAAGCGATGGCAGACTCGATTGGCTCACGAGATCGATGTCAAAATCAAAACCCTCAAAGCCAAAGTCGGGCTCACCGACACCCAAGCCTCCGATTTAAACGGCATCCTCCAACGTGAGAATCGCGAACGTATGCGCCTCGTCGACCTGTTGACCTCTAAGCAAATCTCCAGGACCAGCTTTGACGAGGGCGTCTCCACCAACGTAAAAACCGCTCGCCAAGCCGTTCAGGGTTTGCTCACAGGGCAGCAGTGGGCCGCCTACAAAGAGCTCGATCCCCGGGAGCAGGTCCTCCGAGACGAAGTGAAATAGAATAAGAAGGACGGACACAGGCCGGGCGGCCGTGGTCCGGCAACCCGGTGCCGTCACGCCCCTACCTAGCCAATCATATGACCCACAGCCCATAGCAACGCGAAAAACCCGTAGGGGTAGTGGTCCGGCAACAATAGCGTTCGGCATTCCGGCCCTGTGACCGTGCGTCTTTGGATTTGGTGGGATCTTTTTCAACCGATTTCATTCACACCCTCATATCTGATCGTCGATGCAGCAGTGAGCGACGTCAAAACTGAAAGCCGACGACCTTGAATGCGTAGTATCCTAATCCGATCACGACAGAGCTTTGGAGTAACATCCCAAGATATCGGATGATGTCTCCAGCATCGGCCGCGGGGTCGTCCGAGAGGGCGTTGAGAATGCGTCGTGTAATTGAGTGCTTCCGTTGATGTCTCTCCTTCACACCCTGCAGCTTTAACATCGCACCCTGCTTTTGGATCTCCCTGTAGGATTGATTCACGACCTCATTGTGGTGCGCTTCCCTTTGCTCGTATGGGTCAATGTCATTCCAGTTCTTTTCCTCCGGACCCAGCTTCTGATCGAAATCTGCTGGAAGCCACGCCCACTGGCAGATCTTGCAAATCTCAAGATAATCCTTGTAGTCGTCATCAAAGATTCGCTGCCAAGGTGTTCCGCAGGCGACGCAATGATAAGGACTGAGTCGGTTGTATTTATTCGATCGATAATGAAGCCGCGTCACCAATCTCTTATGGGTCTGCTTGAGCACTGCAAATCCCACCAAGACTCGATCGCAGCTCTGGCAGCGCCAACTCTGACGTCCACAGACCACACGTTTTTGAAAGCGCATTCCACAATCTGAACAATATTCCATCTCGCCAAATCTCCCTGTTCTCAAAGACTGAACATCGGAGTAAGCAAGGCATGTACCACAAAACGACCGCATGTTATGCAGCTTATCGACATTGGAACCTTGACAAGAATTGGCAATTTGTACGGATTGCGGCGGGCAATCAACAAATCACGGCGCTATGAAGACCTCTTCCCCTGACATTTCGAGGAGCATTTTGTAGTGGTCGAGGGAGGGCACTTGAGCCTTCGGATTTTTCGCGGATTCGTCCCAGAAACGAAGTTGAAGGGCGCATTGACTGAGCGGGTCCTTTTCAAAATCTTTGGCTTCTGCCTCAGTCATCGCCCCGCCTTGAAATTGAAGAGTCCCATGGCTCGCCTCGGAGAGCTTCTCTCTATAATCTGGGTCTTTCCACGCGAGATAGCGCTTCGCCAGGACATGACGTTCGACCAAGTCTGGAATCGGTTCTTGGAAACCCGCACGACGCAGCGCTTCAGCGCCAAATTTCTCGTGATTGAACACTCCGAAATCGTTCATTTGAGGCGCTTTGGCAGGCGCGCAAAGATGTCCAATATCATGAAACAAGGCGGCGAAGACATGAGCCTCCGTCGCGCCAAATTGCCGCGCTAGGGACGCCGCTTGGAGTGCGTGATCTAACTGAGAAACGCCTTCGCCAATGTAATTACGGGTGTCAGCGCTGGCGAGAAGATCGAAGAGACACTGAATCGGCGACTGATGTTCTATGGCTTACTCCTAAGTATGTGAATCCGTGAATCAGGCGACTGAGCGCTTGCCTTTGGAAGTCCCGTTAATTTGTCGGGTGCTCGCCTCGATCGCTTTCAACACGGGGAAACCTGCGGATTTCTTCATCTCATTAAATTTTGGCAAGACAGATTTAGCGTCCGGACCAATGTTGCCAATGGCGCGAACAGCTTCTTCACGAACTTTCGGGCTGGGATCATCGAGCAACTTGATGAATGTCGACATGACTTTCTTTGCATCCTTGTCGAGCGATGAAAGGACCTGAATTGTGGCGACTCGGGTAACTTCTTGGCGGCTCTTTAGATGAAACAAGATCAGTGATAAATCCTGCATTCTGGGCTTTCCAACGGCCTTCAGCGCGTAGAGCGCATCCCGACGGTACAATTTCGACTCTGTTAGATAGAGCAAATCTGGGATCGCCTGCCTCGCCTCGGGTCCGATCGCGGCGAGGAGTGAGATGACCGCTCCGTCTGAGATGGTCCCAGGCTTGTTGAGCAACGGCAAGACTTTGGGAACAATGCCCTTCGCTGCTGGACCCAGTTTCGCCAGGTAGTAACAGCGATTCTGCTGATGCGTTGTATTGCAATCCTCAAAGCCCGCTATTAGGACCGAGGCCCGAATGCTCGCAGGTGTGTTTACAGCCTTAAAAGCATCTTGTGCATAGTGGTAGAACGAGATCCCACCATGAGATTCGTATTCAAGATAACGAATCAATTGCTCGTCGACGTCTCGCCCTCCTTCACCAATATTCTCAATCGCACGGAGGGACGCAATGACGAGCCTCTCCGACGCATTCGCCTTCAAAAACCCGACAAGCTTCGGGACGGCAACCTTGGCGGCGGGCCCTATCTCGCGAATTTCTGTCGCCGCATCAAATTGGTCGTATTCTTCTTTCGAATCAAGCTCCAGCATCAACTCCTCTAGCTCAGATTCATCCGTTGCTCTGCTGGTCTTGCCACGGGGACTCGCGCAACCCACTCCAACGATAACACTCAACAAGACTGGAAAAACAACTCGATTGATTCGACCCATGACAACCTCGAAAAGAATACTAATAAGCCGGAAATTATAACGAATACCGACGCTCAGCAAAGGAAATAGCATTTCTCAGACAAATCGGCGGCGTCGCAGATACTTTGAACAGCCAGGTTCTCTCAGAGGATCAGAGAACCGAGTTTTTGCTCTTCCCACGGTGACTTAAGCTCCGGATGCTTTGTTCCAGCGCCTTAAGAGTCTCATAGTCATTCGTTTCCCGAAGCGCGATTAACTTTGGCAAGGCCGACTTCGCGTCAGGCCCGATGCGACCGACAACTCTGATCGCCTCAATTCGAACTTTGATGCTCGGATCATCGAGCAACTGAATGACCCTCGACATCGACTTCTTCGCGTCATTTCCCAGACAGGCTATGACTTTTAGAGCTTCCACCCGGGTCTTATCAAGATCGCTCTTGCTCAGAAGAACAATCAAGGGCAGATCCTGTAGGCGAGGTCGGCCAAGAGCGTGTAACGCCTTTCCCACTTCGGAAGGGCTATCGGTCTTGTTCATGAGCTCCAAGAGCTCTGAAATGGCCGCTTTCGCGTCTGGACCGATTGCAGCGAGGGCTTTGGCTGCGTTCAACCGAATGTCCTCCGAGCCTTGCTTCAGAAGCGGTCTAAGGACTGGCACCGGTCTCGAAGACTGAACCGCCTTATGCACCGAACCACTGCTGACTCTCTAAGAAGCCCCAAATCAACACTCCGACGCCGCCGACTTCTCCGATTATCAGCCCGACCATGACACTATTGCCAACATTAGATGAAGGGAAGAACTGATTCTCTGTGTCTTTCACGAAGCCATGATAGAGGTATGTCGCGATGGCCAATGCAAAGAAAAACAACGGTGTCGATATGGCGATCAACTGAACCGCCTCTGAATAGGGCGAAAAGTAAACCAGCGTGGCTAAGACTAGAGATGCGAAGGAGTAGAGCAAGGAGGCTCGATGAGCGATGTCTATGTAGGGATGGGCAGTGCCAGATTCGCTTTTGAGAATGGCTGAGAACTTCCAAATTCCGCTGAGTAGTCCGACCAACAAGAAGATTCCAGAAGCCAGAATTGAGATTGCGACGGGGAGTTCTAAAACCATGAACAAACCTTTTATGCTCTTGCAAGGACCGCCTAACTTTGCTTTCCTCGGCGACCTATTAGACGTCAAATATTAAGAAATGGAAGATGTGAGGCAAGGGCATGGTCTTTCCCATAGAACGATCTCGGAGATTAAGACGAGATTCTGTCACCCGATCGATGGTCCGAGAAAACAAAGTGACTATGGACGATTTGATCTTGCCCCTCTTTGTTCGTAGCGGCGTCAATCTGCGCAACGAGATCAAATCAATGCCCGGCTGCTATCACCTCTCTCCAGACGAACTCCGTCGCGAGGTCGCTGAATGCGTCGAGCTGGGAGTGAAGAGTTTTATACTCTTCGGACTCCCTGATGAGAAAGACGAGGTCGGCTCTGAAGCCTACGCTGAGAATGGAATAGTTCAACAAGCCCTCGCCGGACTTCGCGAAGAGATCGGCCACTCAGCGAGCCTTATCGCCGACGTTTGCCTCTGCGAATACACCGATCATGGCCACTGCGGAGTGCTCGTCGAAGATCGTGGAATCGTGACGGTCTCCAACGACCCCACCCTTGAGCTGCTTGGGCGCTCGGCGGTCTCACTGGCTCAAGCTGGGGCCGATATCATCGCTCCAAGCGATATGATGGATGGCCGCATTGGTCGCATTCGCGAGATGCTCGACGCCAATAAATTCGAAGATCGCCCGATCATGTCTTATGCGGTGAAATACGCCTCGGCCTTCTATGGTCCCTTCCGAGACGCGGCCGAATCCGCTCCGCAAAAAGGCGACCGTGCGACCTATCAAATGGATCCCGCGAACTCTCGTGAAGCCATACGCGAAGCGCTGCAAGATGTCGACGAGGGCGCGGATATCATCATGGTCAAGCCGGCCCTTCCTTACCTCGACATCATTCGTCAATGTCGAGACACCTTGCTTTGTCCCATAGCGGCCTATAATGTCTCGGGAGAATATTCCATGATTAAGGCCGGGGCCGCGAAGGGTTGGATCGACGGTGATCGGGTCGGGCGTGAGACTCTTCTGTCTATCAAGCGCGCCGGAGCCGACTTAATCCTGACGTATTTCGCCAAGGACGCCGCAACGTGGGTGAAACAGGGCTTACTCTAAAGCTCGTCGGAGTCGGGCCCAAGGATGGACGAAGATCAATTAAGAGAGCTTTGGGATCAGAGTTTTGACGACCTCGACAGTGAAGACTGCGATCCGACCAAGACCGTTAAGCCCATCGTCCACGCTGACACTCTCGATTTTCGTTCGACGACCGCCGCACAAACACAAAGTCAAAGCCGAAACATTGAGTCGAGCGAGTTTCCTACCCCCGAAGGCTTTCTCGCTTCCAAAACAACGCCATCGGCAAGCTCGACCGCCCCCGAAGAGGACCGCCCCGAGCCATACCGCCTCGACAAAGAGATTGGCCAAGGTGGCAACGGGATCATCTACCGGGCGTATCAGCACTGCCTCGACCGAGATGTCGCTATCAAAATGGCGAAGGTCGATGACGAGCTCAGCTACGAGAAGTTCACTGGCGAAGCCAAGATCACCGGGCGCCTGGATCACCCCAACATTGTTCCTGTCTACGATCTCGGACTCACAGCCAAGGGCCAAGTCCTCCTCGCCATGAAGCTCGTCGGCGGAGTCAGCTGGCTCGACCTAATTCAACCCAAGACCGACAATCACAAAGCCAAAGCCAAAGATCTCTTCCTCGCCGATCACATCCGCACACTCCTCAGCGTCTGCAACGCCATCTCCTTCGCCCACAGCAAAGGAATCGCGCACTGCGATTTGAAACCTGAGAACGTCATGGTCGGAGAGTTTGGCGAGGTTCTCGTGATGGACTGGGGCATCGCCACACAGTTCAACGCTGAAACGGCAAAAGATCCGGAGAGCCCTGGCAGCGATGGTGTTCCTGAAAATCGCGTGACCAGTCCTCGGGGAACCCCCTGCTACATGTCTCCTGAGCTCGCCGAAGGCAGAAGCCCAGACATCGGCCCTAAATCGGACATTTACTTGCTCGGAGCCATTCTCTATGAACTGCTCACCGGTCATCCCCCGCATCGTGGCCCCTCGATCTTCAAGATTCTCTGGGCCGCCAGCCAAAGCGCGCCACCTCGTTTTGATGGTGAGAATGACGAAGAGATCTCTGAGGAGCTAAAAGACATTTGTCGAAAGAGTATGAGCCGAGATCCAAAGGATCGCTATGACACCGTTAAAGAGTTCAAGCAAGCTCTAAAGTCCTATCTGGAGCATCGTGAGAGTCGGCAAATATCCAACGAAGGACAGAAGATTCTCCTGGGCTGCCGCCGCTCAATGGAACGTATAGAGCACAGTCAATACGCCAAGCTATCGAGTTCGGAGCGAGACAAGCTCTATGCAAAATTCGCGGACGCCGTCGCGAGCTTTCGTCAGGCGGCCTTCCTATGGGTTGATAACCCCGACGCGATTTCAGGAGAGCGAGAAGCGCGCATAGTCTTCGCCCGAGCAGCGCTCAGAGCCGGAGATTTAGGCTTGGCGGAAGCTCAGATAAAAGTTTTGAGAAAGGATGACGAAACTGAAGAGCTTCGTGCCGCCATCGAAGCGGTTCAAGCCAAAAGAATGAAAGGGCGACGGACCTTCAAGGCCTTGCGATGGGCCTTCGGATTTGCCGTCTTTGTGGTGCTCTTCGTCCTCATTGTGGGCGTCTTATTCGCAAAGGTCAAAAACGAGGAAGTCGAGGCCAAGAACAAAGCGCTCGACTCCGCGTTAAAGGAAGTCGAAGAACGACGCCTTGAGGCCGAAGAGCGCCTCGCCGCAGA
>JARGOJ010000078.1:0-8347 GCA_029210225.1 Planctomycetota bacterium | reverse complement strand
TAAAGACGCAGAGCGGGTCCAAAAAGAGAAAGCGACCCGAGCCTTACTCGACGCAAAGAAGAACCTCGCGCAGATATACGTCGAAAAATCGAGGCTGAGCCTAAACCTCGATGAATGGCTCGCCAATCAAGCCTTTCTCGTTAAAGCCCTCTCCTTTGATGACCAGGCGAGCACTCGTCTTGAGATTTTGGAGTCTGAGCAGCATCCCTTTCAGTGGAGGGGCCGATATTCAACAAGCACAAAGAAAAACGCCGTGGCGACCTATGCCGTCCACGATAAAAAGCAGCTATTGCTCTTCAAAAATGACTTCGGGACCTTGAAAACACTTCATATGCCCAGTCATTCAATTCAAAAGAGCGCCCTCTCCCTTCCAAAAGATGCCGGGGAAGCCCGTGAATTCGCCCTCGCCCAAGATCGCCCCTACTTTGCCTACGCCCCAAAGAACGGGATGATTAAACTTTGGAGCACTGAATCAAAGTCGATGCTGTGGAGTAAAAAAGCTCATACTGGGCCCATACTGAAGCTCCGTTTTAGCAACGACGGCGAACGCCTTGTAAGCCTTGGAACCGACAAAACAATCAAGTTCTGGCAAGTGGATAGCGGCGCTTTACTCCGGGAGAGCAAGGCCCCGCGCCGGGGTTTGCTTTCAACGCTAAAATTCAGCCTCAATGACCGCTGGGCCGCAACATTTAGCCAGGACAATAGTCGTGTATTGCTCTTTGATGGCAAAACAGGTGCCTATCTCGATGAATTGAAGGGGCATAAATATGGAATTGCTGCCATTGATTTTCATCCAAGCGAACAGTGGCTTGTCTCTGCTGGGACAGATAAAACCTTGCGCATATGGGACTTGAAAAAGCAACGCAGCCTAAAAATCTTGCGCGGCCATAACCTTCCATTGACAGATGTGAAGGTCAGCCCGAACGGCCAATGGATCGCCTCGACGAGTCGTGACAAGACCGCCAGGCTTTGGGACTTCCAATCCCGCCTCCAAATCGCCGTCCTGAGTGGGCATGATTCCGCGGTGACCGCAGTCGAGTTTAGCGGCGATAGTCAAAGCCTCGCGACAGGGAGCGCCCTTGGCAAAGTCCGCCATTGGACGGCTCCAAGAGGGAAGGCTATCATCGCCCTCGCGGGTCATAAGAACGCGATTAGGAGCCTCCATTTTTCGAAGTTTGGCAAGTCTTTTCATTCCTTCGATGGTCGCTCTCTTCAGATTTGGAATTTGACCGGCGCTATTTCTTCCCAAAGCCTTCTTCTATCTAAGAAAGATCGCTTTTTCACGGTTCATTCTCAGAGCAACGCGCTCATCTATGGCCGCGACAATTTGTGGACCAGAGAGAACATTGAAACGGGCAAAAAACAAAGGTATCGGGCCTATACAGACCGCGACCTGGAAGCCCCAGCATTTCATCCTAAAAAAGACCGAGCCCTGTTTGCGACGGACCGGGGAGAAATCGCCTGGATCAGCTCGTCAAATGTTGTGCTCAGCCGCAGAAAAACGGCCTTCGATATGATCGTGACTTTGCGTGTCAATCCAGATGAGAGCGTGATCATCGCCGGCAGTCAAAACCGCCGTCCCTGCGTACAGTTTTACAAAGGTCAAGACCTGACGCCGCTAGGACGGGTCCCCGAAGGTCTTTGGCAAGGAATCCGCTGGAGCGGGCCATCTCGCGCCTTCGCGAGAAACCTAAGCAAGCCCAAGACACTCTATGAGATTGATATGGTCAGCGGCTTAACAAAGCCCTTCATTACTCTGACCGAGCCCATAGAGTTCTTCCATTTTACTTCGGACTACAGCGCCGTTGTCATTCAATGCCTGAATTCGGAGCAACTGATCTTCTACGATCTAAAGACCGAGAAGATAGAAAAAACACTCGAGTTAAGAGTCAACAACATCGCCCGCGCCGCCTGGTCTCCAAACGGTGAGAGGCTTGTCTACATAGGCTCGAAAAACAAGGAAGAAATCCTTGTCCTCTATGATTTAAGACACAAAAAGGAGCTGGCGGTCATTCCCCTACGGCGCTTTGGATCAATCTTTCAATTGAGGTTTAGCCCAGACAGTCAACAATTGAAACTCTTAGTGAGCGGGCGAAAGCTGAGCTTTGTGGTCTGGGAGCTGCGCCGCCTAGAGACGCTCTTCTCGGCCTCTGTAAAAGAGCTGACTAGAGACGCGGAGAAACGATCAGGGCTCAGAGTCGAGGGCTTTCAATTGATCCAAATAAAAAACAAGAATTGATAATTATGAATCCGACGGACCCAAAGCACTACAAAGCCTTGGAAGACATGTATCTGGGCGCGCCGTGCAATGAGTTACTCAAGCCCTCCATTACAATTGGGCGAGGTCACTGCGAGATTGAAATGGCCGCGAGGCCGTCCATGTTCCACGCCGGGGGCGCCGTTCACGGGTCGTACTATTTCAAGATGCTCGATGACGCCGCCTTCTTCGCCGCGGCCTCCATGGACACAGAGCAATTCGTTGTGACCTCGTCCTTTGACTTGCACCTCATGCGACCTGTTGTTGCTGGCACGCTTAAAGCCGTAGGCACCCTCAGGAAAGCTGGCAAAGCCTTAATCATCGCCGAGGCGGTCTTATTCGGTGAGGACGGTAAAGAGCTGGCCTCCGGGAGCGGAACTTTTGCTCGCAGCCCAATCAAGCTCGGGCCGGACTTGGGTTATCACCATTCGAGCTAAAATCGATGCTAGAATCGGTCCATTCTAAACGCCCCATCAGAGAAATAGCTGGCTCTTCACTACGAGAGCCAATCTAGGAGACAGACGTGTTCGTGCGAATTTCATGCATAGCCATCCTCGTTCTGATACCGACCCTCGTGACTGCTCAAGAAAAGGAGAAGTCAGAGGCAGCCAAACCGGCGCTTAAAACGCTCACTGTGAAGACTCGTTGCCTCGCGAAGCTCAAGGAAGTCTTGGTTTTACTAAAGCACGGCCATGTCCTAAGCGCCAACCTCAAGGTCGGTGACGGTGGAAAAACAAGGGTCAAGCTAGCCAACAAGAAAGAACTCCAAGAACTTTTCAAGGACAAAGAGAGCGGTGAGAAGTTCGTCAAGCAGAGCTTTCCCTACTACGAGGTCGTGCTCAAGAACTTCGACAGCATTAAGATTAGCGCCCGGCCTAAAATGACTGAAATGCCCGCCAAGTGGCGAGGCTCAGAGAAAACAGCGGAGGGCAAGCTCTACAGCTTCGCCGTTGAAATCCCGGGAATCCCCGAGAAGCTCAAGGCCCACTTCAATCAATTGAGGTTCTTCGAAGTGGATGGAATTATCTACTGGGTCCCGTTTGGCTGGTAGGGCTTAGAGCCTTGAAACGCCTCGATCTTATTGACCCGAATGAAAAGAGGGAGCCTATCAATAGGCTCCCTCTTTTACTCTAATCAGCGTTTCATTCGTATCTAAGATGCGGCGACAGCCTCTTCTGCTGAATCCGTCGCTTCTTCCATTGTTGGGCAGGAACAAATCAGGTTGCGGTCGCCGTAGACGTTGTCAATACGGGCTACAGCAGGCCAGAACTTAGACTCTTTGACCCACTCTTTAGGAAAGACAGCTTCCATTCGAGAATAGGGATGAGCCCATTCGTCTTTGGCCACTGCCGTTGATGTGTGAGGCGCGTTTTTAAGCGGGTTGTCATTCCTCGGCCACTCACCGTCTTCGACTCGCTTGATCTCTTCTCGAATAGCGATGAGGGCTTCACAGAAGCGATCTAACTCAGCCAAAGACTCGCTCTCAGTGGGCTCGATCATGAGAGTTCCCGCTACTGGCCAGGACTGGGTCGGAGCGTGGAAACCGTAGTCCATGAGGCGCTTCGCGACGTCTTCAACCTCAACCCCGCTCGTCTTCTTCAAATCCCGGAGGTCAATAATGCACTCGTGAGCCACCCGACCATCGGCGCCTCGATAGAGCACAGGGAAGTGTGGATCCAGGCGGGCGGCAATATAGTTGGCGTTGAGAATGGCGACTTCACTGGCGTCTTTAAGCCCGTCTGGACCCATCATGACAATGTAAGAATAAGAGATCGGCAAAATGCTCGGGCTACCCCAAGGCGCGGCCGCGACCGCTCCGATGCCTTCGCCATCTCTAAGTTCTTTACAAAGCGGATGGGTTGGTAGGAATGGCTCCAAGCGTTTGACAACGCCAATGGGTCCCATTCCTGGGCCACCCCCGCCATGGGGGATGCAGAAGGTTTTATGAAGATTCAAGTGACAGACGTCGGCGCCGAAGCTCGCTGGCTGGCATAAACCGACCATCGCGTTCATGTTTGCCCCGTCCAAGTAGACCAAGCCGCCGTTGTCATGAGTGACAGTGCAAATCTCACGAATAGATTCTTCGAAGACCCCGTGAGTCGACGGGTAGGTCACCATTAAGGCCGCGAGATCATCTTTGTGCTTCTCAGCCTTCTTTCGCAGGTCTTCCACGTCAATGTTGCCATTGTCGTCACAGCGAACCCCGACCACCTTCATTCCCGCCATCACCGCCGAGGCAGGGTTGGTGCCGTGGGCTGACATGGGAATGAGACAGATGTGACGAGAGCCCTGATTGTGATGTTGGTGATAGCCCCGAATCGCAAGCAGACCGGCATATTCGCCCTGGGATCCGGCGTTTGGTTGAAGGCTGACGGCGGAGAAACCAGTGATTTCTGCGAGATAAGCTTCGAGACGCTTGAAGAGCTCTAGATAGCCCTTCGTTTGCTCCAAAGGCGCGAAGGGATGAATTCCGCCGAAGGCCTTCCAAGTGACCGGGATCATTTCTGTCGCGGCGTTGAGCTTCATGGTGCATGAGCCCAGGGGAATCATTGAGTGCGTGAGAGATAAGTCGCGACCGGCGAGCTTTGTGACATAGCGCATCAACTCCGTCTCAGAGTGATACTTGGAAAACACGGGATGAGTGAGAATCTCCCCAGGACGCGCAAACTCAGCCACGACCTCTGAATCGAGGCCCTTCGCGGTTGCTTCGGCGTCAAAGCTGCTTCCCCCAAAAACCTCCACTAAATCAGCGAGGTCCTGGGTGGTGACAGTCTCATCAAGGGCGATCCCCACCGCGCCGTCAGCGTAGGCGCGAAGGTTGATTTTCTTTGCAAGCGCCGCTGAAAGAATATCCGCGCTGCTCTTCGGGCCTTTATTGATTTTCAAAGTGTCGAAGTAGCAGTCGCCTTCAAGCTCAAAACCAAGCGAGGTCAGGGCCTTCGCGAGAACTCGAGTCAGGAGCAGGACACGGCGAGCGATTCGCTTTAACCCCTCAGGACCATGATAGACCGCATACATACTCGCGACGACGGCGAGCAGCACCTGCGCTGTGCAAATGTTGCTCGTGGCCCGATCTCGGCGTATGTGCTGCTCACGAGTCTGGAGCGCGAGGCGCATCGCTGGGCGCCCCTCGGCGTCCTTAGAGACTCCGACGACGCGACCCGGGATCCGTCGCTTATGTTCTTCGTGGGTCGCCATGAAGGCCGCGTGAGGGCCTCCAAAGCCAAGCGGCACTCCGAAGCGCTGGCTGTTTCCAACGACCACATCGGCGCCAAAGTCTGCCGGCGCCTTGAGAAGCACGAGTGACAGCAGGTCCGCCGCGACAACGGCCATCGCACCTTGCGCTTTGGCCTTGGTAAAGAACTCTTGGTAATCGAGAATGGTCCCGTTGGTGTCGGGGTATTGCACTAAGACACCAAAGGTCTGCTCGGCGAAGTCGTAGCTCTTGTGACAGCCGACGACAACTTTGATTCCGAGAGGCTCGGCGCGAGTGCGAAGCACCGCGAGGGTTTGCTCGTGGCAGTTCTCCGATGCGAAGAAGACGTTGGCCTTGCTCTTTGCTCCGGCGGCGCGAAGGGCCAATGTCATGGCTTCAGCGGCGGCGGTTCCTTCGTCTAAGAGAGACGAATTCGCAATAGACAGCCCCGTGAGATCGGTGACAAGCGTCTGGAAGTTGAGCATCGCTTCCAGGCGACCTTGCGAGATCTCAGCCTGATAGGGAGTGTATTGAGTGTACCAGCCAGGGTTCTCCAGAACGTTCCGCAGTATCGCCGATGGAGTCAGGGTGTTTGAGTAACCCATGCCCAGATAAGACCGATAGACGCTGTTTTGACTGGCGAGAGCCTCCAAGTCAGCGAGGGCCTCCGACTCTGTGAGAGCCGAAGGGATTTTTAGGTCTTCAGACATACGGAGGGATTGGGGCACGACCTGATCGATGAGCGCTTCGAGAGTTTTCACTCCCAAGGCTTGGAGCATCTGCTCCTGCTCAACACCCGAGGGGCCGATATGCCTCCCATGAAATTCGTCGGTGGGAGAGAGAGCGCTACGGTCTAGAGACATAGGACCGGTACCTCGCTTTGTGTCATTTCGTTAATGAATGGAAGTCGATTCACAGGCAGGTCGCATGCCCTTTAAGGACCCATGACCCTTGGACCGGCGCGGATTAGCTTTCGTCGTCCAGATACTTCTGATATTGCTCGACGGACATGAGCGCATCGAGAACAGAGACGTCCTCGATCTCGATTTTGATGAGCCATCCCTCGTCGTAAGGAGAATCGCTCACGAGGGCGAGTTTATTTTCGTCTTCGAACAGAGTGTTGATACCCACGACCTTCCCTGCGATTGGTGAAATGAGTGGCTCGGAAGCCTTCACGGAGTCGACCACACCAAATTCTTCGTCGACGGCAATGGCGTCGCCAACTTCCTTGTTGTATTCGATACAAACGAGATCGGTCAACGCATCCGCAGCGTGCTTCGTGATCCCAAGGGTCACTGTTTGACCGTCTAATTTGCACCATTCGTGGGTGTCAGCAAATCGACAATTCGCGGGGAGTGAACTCATGGGAGCCTCTTTCCTAAAGCAAGTCTTAACAAGCGTCTCATGGATGATGGTGAGTCGCCTTTTCCTCGAAGGGCGACATTGTCGTGGGGGATGGATTTCTCGTCAAGACACACATTCACTCAATAACGACTGTCGAAAAAACGAAGGACCGGCGTCCCACCGGTCCTTCGTCCCCCATTAGCGATTCGAGACGCCTTGCAAGGCCATCTTCCTAGGCCGCGTCGGCACGTACCCCCAAAACTTTGACGTACCGAACGGCTTGAAGTCGCGCTACTGTGTGACGAATTGCCCGAACTTTCTTAAGACAAAACCCTTCTTTAAAGGCTTGTGCCTCGTAACGCCGGTCAAATGTCGCCAACACGATCCCTGAAGAAACCACTTCGAAGACATGACGCGCCTTTGACAGCATCGCCGCCAAAAACACCATATCTCCATCGTTGTTCGTCCAGGCGTGTCCACCACGCTTGTCTCGACGCTGATACTCAGACGTTCGTCGAACCTCTACGCTTAGTCCGACCCCCATTATGCCCGCCCGGACACAGCCTAATTCATAGGCTTTCTTATACGCAGGATTCATCAGTAGCCGTTGACCTGACATGCCGCCTCCAATCGTTATACCCATACCCAAAACTTTTTCGTTAACATCCCCAACTGCTTCTTCTATCGACCCACCGATCAGCTTCTCTTGAAGCGCGACCTGGGTAATTTTGAAGATTTTCTCATCCCAGATTTCATAAGGGCTACACCATGTCCAAGCTTCAATTCCTGCCCCTAGGCGTCGGCGACGCGTTCTCCGCGAAATACTATTCCTCCTGCCTCGCCCTTCACTATGACAATCACTGGTTGCTCGTCGATTGCCCCCATCCCATCAGAAAAATGATCGCCGAAGCCAACCTGTCATCCACGATTCCCATCAAAGAAGATCGAATCCTCGGAGTCGCCCTCACCCATCTCCACGCCGACCACGCCTCCGGGCTTGAGAGCTTCGCATACTTCTCATTCTTCGCCCTCAAACAGAAGCTCAAGCTCCTCGCCCACAAGCAAATCAAAAAGCGACTCTGGGAGGCCTCCCTGGCCGCAGGTATGGAAACCCTCATTCTAGATGGGAAAAAGAACAGTCAGTGCTTCGAAGACTATTTCGACTATCAAGAGCTCACCCTGACCGAAAGCTCCCGTATTGGACCCTTCGAGATTGAGTGCCGGAAGACCATCCATCACATACCCACCACGGCCTTTCGCATCCGCGCTGGCGACCGCTGCCTCGGATACAGCGCGGACACTAGCTTCGATGAGAGTCTCATAGATTGGTTGGGAGCCGCCGACATGATCATCCACGAGACCAACTACGGCATTCACACCCCGTACGAAAAATTAGCCGCGCTCAATGAAGAGACGCGGCTAAAAATGAAGCTGATTCACTTTCCTGACGACTTTGATCAGGAGACCAGCAATATCGAAGCCCTCAAGCAAGGGCAACTCTACGACGTGTAAGGTTAGCTCTTGGCTGAATGGGGCCGCTCCGCGCCGAC
>JARGOJ010001141.1:266-2741 GCA_029210225.1 Planctomycetota bacterium | reverse complement strand
ATGAACCCCTTGCCCCCGCCAGCGTTAATGGACTCGGGCCGAATTCCTCGACGGAGATTAGACAAAGCGGCGCAAGCTTCCCAGGCATCGGTCGGCTCTCTGAAGATGGACTTTGGGTGGTTTTGAAATCAACCACGATCTTTCAAAGCTCCGGCGAAGTCCGTTCATTTCTCTATGCTGAGAGCTCGGGTCAGACCAACTCAGCGATCACAGACCTCTTTGGCAACTTGATCACGGCGAACTCGACGCGTGCGAATCGAGATTGTTTCCGCTTTGAAATCAGCGCCAGCAATGTGACCGCACCAGATAATACGGCGCCGACGATCACTCGGGTGACTCCCAGCAATTCGACGACGAACGTATCGAGATCCTCTCCCATTACCATTCAATTCTCGGAAGCAATGGATCCTAGTTCAGCCCGTCTTAGCAACAGCCCAGTCACAGTCACGGTTACAAATTCGGGTAACGGACAAGCCATTGCAGGAGAACTCTCCTTTGCCGATGATCTGCGGTCGGTCACGTTCACGCCAAGCCAAGTCATACCGACAAACACAGTCGTTCAAGTGGCTATTCTCAATGGTGCTGGAAACGGCAACGAGCTGACAGATTTGGCCGGGAATCAACTCTCCCCTATGTCATTTAGCTTCACAACAGGATCGAATCAATTCGCAATTTCAGGAATCTCACCAAACGCGGGCGAATTGATCGGCGGGGAGACAGTCATTGTGCAAGGAGACGGATTCTCCTCGGCAGCGACGGTCACAATTGACGGCTTGCCTTGCAAAAACGTTCAATTTTTGAATCAATCCCAGCTTTCGGTTATCGTTCCCGCCGGACAGAGCTTTGGCGCTAAGGATGTCGTGGTCACCAACACGACGTCCGTCACTGCGACTCTCAGCGGAGGCTATAGCTACCGGAACCAAGGCGTCGGCAAGCAGGCGCCGGAGATCTTCTTCGAGTTTCCTCCAGCAAATAGCAATGGCAACTCCTCGATCGCATCCAATAGTAAAATGATCCTAGTGTTCTCCGAGCCAATGGATGCGTCGGCGACCTCCATTTCCTATAACAATACTTTGGTGCCTCAAAGCGGATTCAACAATACGACTGGAACTTTGGCCTTCGCGCTTAACAATCGCATCGTCGTGCTCGACCCCGATGGCGACTTCAATAACTCGAATGCAAGCCTCGATGTCTATCGCTTCCGCAACTCGACCGGGGGCGCTATCAAAGACACCGGAGGCCAACTCCTCAACAATATCCTCCTCGCGGACATCCGATTCTTCATTGGGGCTCCTGACGAAGGAGTGACGTATCGGTGGACAGTGGGTCCGGCAGACGTTGTTCCTCCAACGCTGACAAGCCAGAGCCCAGCAGGAGGCAGCACTCACAGTGTGAGACCTCCGATTCGCCTGACCTTTAGCGAGATTATCGATCCGGTCACGGTCGCTAATTCCTTTCAAGTGACTGATAGCACTGGTGTTGTCCCCGGGACCTTTGAATTCGACTTGGAGACTCTCACCAGCTTCGTTTTTACTCCTGCCCGAGACCTGACAGGGGCTAGCGCGACCGTCAACGCAACTGCAGTTGAAGATTTGGCCGGCAATACCAACCAGATCAACACCTTTACATTCAATTTGGGGAATGACACGATCGCGCCGACTATTAATTTACTGACAATCAATGACATTCCAGCACACCTCAATGGCACAGACAGCCGTGCGCCAGGCACACTCTTCCTTACCGATACTGGGTTTACGATTGACATTGATTTCCAAGATGATGGTGGCTCAGGTCTGCCAATAAATACGTCGGCCATCTCAATGACGGCGAACGTCCTGGTAGGAACCGCCGTCGCGGGGACGAATTTAGCCCCGCTCTTTCCAGCGCCGAACATATTCATGACTGATAGCGAAGCCCACTTCCTGGTGCCGGATCATTTAAATTTTCAAACCGGGGTCACAATAACGCTGACGGTGACAATCGGGGACAACGCAGGAAACACCAGTGCTGCGTCGACCTTTCAATTCGTCTGTGGAGAGAAGTCTCCACAGAGTTTGCCCTTTGAAACGGTCGAAACATGGTTTCTGACCTTTGATAGGGACTTTGATAGTTTTAATTATGACTTCGCCAATTTTCTATTGAACGATGTGACAAACGACAGTGTTTCGAGCAATGGAATCTCTGACTTTGACGAAGAGTTACTTGGTTTAGGCCTGCGCAGCAACGCAGGAATGACTGCCCTCGTGAACGGCAGCACGACATTAACAGTGAATCAAGCCGCACGGAACTGGGTCATTAATCGAACTCTATTTTACATGGCGAAGAGTTATGGCCACGCCGTCGACTTCTCCGAATCTGGGAGCGCGAACCCTGGTTTCTCCGAGATTCGTGAGTATAGCGCCGCCGACACCGGCCCTGGGGGCGCAAGGGTTCGCTTCGTCTTTGCCACTGGGGACCCCGGCGCGAGCTTCAGCC
>JARGOJ010001141.1:0-240 GCA_029210225.1 Planctomycetota bacterium | reverse complement strand
GCATTTGATACTGAAAACTTCGCAAGGAATCACGACAACGGCGTGAATGGCTCTGAATCGGACCTCGGAGTCTTCGCTGGGAGTTTGATGTCTGGAATTTACGATGGCAACAGAGCCGATTCAGACTCACTCTTGCTCTTTCGCACATTCTTTGACCCGCTCTCACCTTTCAAGGCCAATGCATCGGATCATACAAGCATTGGAGTTCCCTTGGGGAATGATAATAACGACGCGATTGTG
>JARGOJ010000077.1 GCA_029210225.1 Planctomycetota bacterium | reverse complement strand
ACGAGTCGGTCTGTTCAAGAGCTGTCTATCGACGATGTCGCTCGGGATGTGGCTTTAGAGATCACTCAGGGGCAGCTTGGGACGGTGTCGTTAGATATTCAAGGGACGGAGCCGCCTCCGGTGATTATGGCTGTGGCTCCTGAGATTCGTGCAGTGATTCACGCGATCATGGTGAACGCCGTCGAGGCTAGTCCTGAAAAGGGACAGGTGACGGTTGCTTTGGATACATTGGCGAATGGTCATGTGTTGATTCGGGTCGATGATGAGGGGCCGGGATTGCCTTCGGAGATCAAAGAGAAGCTCTTCACACCGAACCAGACAACGAAGGAACACGGGACGGGGATGGGCTTGTTTTTGGCGCATAGGATCGTGACGAATCGTTACCAGGGTCGGCTCTCTGTTTTGGATCGCCCAAACGGCGGGACTCGGGTGGAGATTGAATGTAGCTCAAGGACAGACGATTCTCATGGCTGAACATATACTTGTCGTTGAAGATGAACAGGCGCAACGTGCGATTGTCGGACGGATTCTGCGCAAGCGCGGCTATCAGGTGAGCGAGGCGAGCTCGGCGGAAGAAGCCCTTGAGAAGCTCGATCGTCAAACGGTCGATTTGATCATCTCCGATTGGAAGCTCGGGGGCATGGATGGCATGGAGTTGCTGGGGCGGGTGAAGGATCAGTGCCCTGAGACTTCGTTCATAATGATTACGGCCTATGGGACCGTGACTCATGCTATGGAGGCTGTGCGAGCGGGGGCTGACGACTACTTAGAGAAGCCCTTTGAGCGGGGGAGTTTGTTGCTCGCCCTTGAGCGGACATTGAAATCAAAGCGTCTCCACGATGAGAACCAGCGCTTGGCTGCAGAGCTGACGCAGCGGGATCGCTTGGTCGATCTCATTGGCCGTTCGGCGGCGATGCAGAAGATCTTTCGGGCGGTTGAGAAGGTCGCGAAGACGGTGGCGACGGTCTTGATTACTGGGGAGAGCGGGACTGGAAAGGAGTTGGCGGCGCGGGCGCTTCATGCGCTCTCAACGAGGAAAAATGGGCCTTTCATCGCAGTGAATTGCGCGGCGATTCCTGATGGTTTGCTTGAGTCAGAGTTCTTCGGGGTTGAAAAGGGCGCTTATTCTGGGGCGCATCAAACTCGGAAAGGTAAGTTTCAGGCGGCGGAGAAAGGGACTTTGTTTCTCGATGAGATCGGTGAGTTGCCGCTGTCTTTGCAATCGAAGTTGCTCAGGGTGCTTCAGGAGAAGACGGTCACGCCTGTTGGAAGCGTGGTTGAGATAAAGACTGATGTGCGGATACTCGCGGCGACGAACAAGGATTTAGCGGGCCTCGCGGGACAGGGATCGTTCCGGGAGGACCTCTATTATCGATTGAATGTGGTGTCTTTGGATATGCCGCCGCTGCGGGAGCGCCGCGAGGATATCAGCTCGTTGATCACTCACTTTATGGAGCAGGCGGCGAAGGCTCATGGTGTTGTGAAGCCGAGTTTTCCTCCGGCCTTGAAGCGGCGCCTGCTTGATCATTCCTGGCCTGGAAATGTTCGTGAGCTGAGCAATACGATCGAGCGCTTGGTCTTGCTGGCTGAGGATGGTCATGCATCTTTAGAGGATATGCCCTCAGCGGTTGGTCGCAAGGCGGAGGATACTTATGAGTTGCCCCCGGCAGGATTGAATTGGGAGTCTCATGAGAAGGCGTGTTTGCAGCAGGCGATTGATATGACTCGGGGTAATCGATCTCGGGCCGCGAAGTTGTTGTCGATGCCTTACAAGGCCTTTCTCTATAGGCTTGAGAAGCATGGCTTGAAGCCCAAATAAGCTCTTTTCCTCATATGGGGAAGGCATACCGGAAGCTCGGTCCGTGTGAGATAGAGGCAATAAGCGGTTTGAAGTTTCGGCATGTTTTCTGCGAAGGGTTTCCCCACACACTTCGGATATAGAAAACAGTGAGGAAACTAGGAATGCGTGTAACAGTATTAAGCGTTGCGGCTTTGATGGCTTTGGCGACGCCGGCTTTGGCCCAGGATCATCATAAGCATGAGCGAAAGCATAAAGAGTCGAAGAAGCATAAAGACACGAAGAAGAAGACCGTAAAGAGGATGCGGGTTCTCCTTCATCCTGATGGTCGTAAGGAAGTCATGCCCGAGGGGAACTTTACGCTGCCAAGCCGACCTGGGGAAAAGAAGCGGGTCATTATTATTGAGGGCAAGGACGGTAAGAAGTCGCGGTTGTTCATGACTCCAGATGGCAAGGGCAATAAGAGCCGCCCTCATATCTTTAAGAAGAGCGCGAGTAAAGCGGTCCCATTCTTTACTCCAGACGGCAAGGGCAAGCGCCGCGTTGAGCGTCGGATTATTGAATTGAAGGGATCGCCGAACAAGGCTTGGAAGTTCTGTCCTCACTGCGGTGAATCGCTGCGTGGGCAAGAGCAGTCTCCACGGAGCTTCCGTTGGAGTGAGAAAGCACCTAATGGAACATTTCGTTTTATTCCAGAGGGGCGTGACTTTGCATTTCCTCCCGAAATGAAGAAGGGTATGAAGCGCCTTGAGCTTCATGAAGACTTTGAAATGACTCCAGAGAAACTAAAAGAGTTGAAGAAGAAGTTCGGTAAGAACTTTAAGCTTCCTGAAGAGTTGAAGAAGCGCTTCAATAGAGATGTTGAAGAGTTCGAGTTTAGGGCACCAAAAGGCAAGAGAAACAATCGTTGGATTCCTCGGGAGCGTGGTTCGAGACCGGACATGAAAGAGATGCCCGAGATGTTTAAGAAGCTGCTCAAGCGCTTTGGTAAGAATGGCCCAAAGGGCGGTGACGTCGAGGAAGAGTTTGAGTTTGAAGAAGACTTAGAAATGATTCCCGAGCACATTGAAGAGTTGAAGAGAGAGCTGAAGCGCCTTGAGAAGATGTTGAAAGAGCCAGAAATCTCGCAGAGCGCCACGCAAAGAGCGTCGTTCTAAGCGCCGGGGTAAGACTCGCTTGCTTGTTTAATTAGCTTTGGGGAACAATGATTGAATGGGGATGTCCTTGGGTCGTCCCCGTTTTCATTTCGACGGGAATAACTTTGAGAAACGGGTTTTGTTTTGGCGCCTTGAGGCAAGAATAGAAGGCTTGGCTTGGTTTTGAATGAAAGTTTGCTTGGATGTCGAGTTCGCGAAAGTACGCGTTAGTTTTCTTGGGAACACTGATTCTCGTGGTTGTTGCGCTGTCATTCTTCTTTTTGGAGGACAAGGAAGAGAGGCTTGAAGATAGGGCAGCGAGAGTTGGTCGATCTGATCCGCCGTCGCGAAAAATTGAGCTCTCAGAGAGTTTGGGTCCAACAACAATTAGTAATGATTTGTCCCCCGTCCATAGCGCGAAGAATAAAGCGGGAAGGGTGGTCCATGAGCAGGACTCGTCTTATCGAATCATTGGGCGGGTGATTGATTCAAAGGGGAAGGGGATTTCTAGAGTTCAATTGAAGTTCATTAAGAGCGTGGCTCCGGCGATTGATCGAGACGAAAAGGATGAGCCTGGAAAGCTGGGTGCGGATGACTTTGAGCTTATTAGATCTGGGGATGATGGACGATTTCTATATCGAAAATCGGCGAAGCCTGAGTTCGAAGTCCTAGAGGTGAAAGGGTCCTTAAACCACTGCATACGCCTGCTTCCAATTTCAGAGTTCGAAGAGAATGAGCGACTCTTAGATTTGGGGGATATTCAGTTGCGAGACGGTGTTGTTATTCGTGGCCGAGTGCTTGACCCTATGGGGATTGGGATCGCGGGGGCGAAGGTTGATTGGAGTATGCAGGGCGTCAAGATGCGTGAGTACGCCTTTAAGCTAAAATTTGAGAAGAGCATAGATATGAGTGAGTTGACCGGCGGTCCGGTGCAGGCTAAACATATTGCGACGCCTCAGATTGTCAGTGATGAGCTGGGAGGCTTTGTTGTCGGGCATTTAGAGCCAGGGAACTATGACGTTTCAGCGAGCTTGAAGAATTATCGTTCGACGAAGCAAAAGACAGTGATGCTCTTTGAAGAGAGTGAAGCCGAGGTGGGCTTGCAGCTTCGTCGTTTAGTGTCTCTTCAAATCTCAGTGCGAGATCGTCAGGGGCATCCTGTTGAGGGAGCGGTGGTCGTGAGTCAGGATCTTCGGTGTTGCATCGAAAATTAAAGACCAATAAGCAGGGGCAGGTGACCTTTGAACAACTGAATGAGGAGAGCGACTATGTGGCTATCATGAAGACTGGATTCCGCCCGGCTTGGTGTCCTATCAAGTTGTCAGAGGAAGATTGGCAGGCGAAGACCTATGTCCTTTCCCCTAAGGTGACGGTGATTGGAAAAGTGCTCTCTAGTGAAACAGAGAGGGGGCTGAAAGCCTTGGTCTTTGCCGTTCACAAGGGTCGCAGGATGGATGGTGACCCAGAGAGCAGTACCGATGCGGCGGGAACATTTCAGATTCCGGATCTTGCGCCCGGACTTTACTCACTGACGGTTGTTGCCAAGATGCATGCGGTTCAGCGCTTTGAATTTGTCGTGCCTGAGGGAAAGAAGACTGTGACGCTCCCACCAATTTCGGTGGAGCCCTTAGCTGCTGTTGATATTCTGGTCCTTGATCCAGAGGGTAAGCCTGTGGAGGGCGCGGTGGTGAGTGCGACTAAGCTTGGTTTTAGGAAGCTACCAATGATTTTAGGCGATATGTTTGTCACCTCAAATCAATCAACACCGATCAGCAACAAAGCTGGGATGGTGACGTTAAAGAATGTCGCTCAAGGAACGGTGAGCTTCTTCGCCGAGAAGGACGGGTTTCCAACAGTCTATGCCGAGTCGGTTTTTGTTGCCGATGCGGGTACAAAAGTGACCCTCACATTTATGAAGGCGGGGAGTGAGTTGACAGGGTTTTGCTTCGATAAAAGCGGGGTCAAGAAAAAGCGAGGTCAGCTTGCGCTGCTTCGTCAGGGATACAAGAAAATCAAGCGAATCACAGTTATTCATGGCGACGGCAGTTTTCAGTTTCAAAACATCACGCCTGGCTCATATAAGCTGTTCTCTTACAATGACGACCCGGGAACTATCTTTGATGGCGGTTGGTTTAAAGTGAGAGCGGGCGCGGTAACAACGCAGGATTACCATGAATCTAATTGAAACAATGTCTGCGGAGACGCTATGAAATTTGGCGGTCGGGTCATTGGCCTTTCATTGACGGTCATAGTTATTCTCGTATTCCTTGCAGCTTTCTTCTTTGCAACTTTCCAAGGCGCGGCTCTCGATCAAGGAAAATTGAGCTTTCGGAGGGTTGAACGGGCAGAATCAAAGAAAATTGAATTGGCTGAGAGCAGTCCGAAGGTCGTCAGTCATAGGGAATTAAAACCCACAGAAAAAACGGTCGTCAAACGGACTGATGAGGCAACGCCACCGAGTCCTAAATCAATAGAGATCGTCGGGCGAGTCGTCGACTCTAGTGACCGGGGTATAGCCAATGCCCAGTTCCAGTTGGTCGACTCGATGCCGTCGTGGGACTATATCCCGAGTCAATCGAATTTGGCAAAGTCAAAGAGCGACGGCGCCTTCTCCATCGTGGTAAAGCGTTCGGAATTGAAAGTCTACATTGTTGTTTCTGTCGCACCCAACTATGAGGTGAAGGCTCTTCAGTTACCCGTTGCAAATCCCCAAATGACGAAGCTCTCCTTGGGAGTCATTGTTCTAGCGCGATGCTCTTCTATTCGGGGTCAAGTCGTTGACGGATTGGGAGCAGGCATCCCGGGAGCGATTGTTGCCTATGCCAAAACAGAGAAGCCTCAACCCATGAAATATCTGCCTCGTCGAATTGATGAGGCTCGCACTTCGATTGTGGCCCGAGGCGTTGTCACCCTGTTAGATTCGAAGAGTCGGGTCACGAGTGACCCGGGAGGCTACTTTGTCATTCCTCATTTAACAGCGGGGAATTGGGATATTGGAGCGGGCGATGAGAACTTTTCGGATAGTCCGGTTCAGCAAGTCAATCTCGTTCAAGGCAAGGGCTGTGAACTCTTGTTCCGCCTAGCGCCGCCGAGTGATTTGACTTTTAGAGTTCGAGATAAGCAAAACAAGGTCATTCAAGGTGCCGAGCTCACTCTTCTGCCTCTCACTGAAGATTTCCTAGAGCGGTCAAATATTGCAGGTTACAGCGATAAAAATGGACTTTGGCGCGTTAAACGGTGTCGAGTCTCGGAGTTATTACTCTTAGTGGAAGCATCAGGCTACGCGAGCGAAGTTCGAAAAATAGTGCCCGAGAAGGCAAGGGGCTCAATTCAGGAAATGACTCTCAGTAAGGGCTCCATAATCAAGGGGCGCTTGCGTTCGAGCAAGGGAACAGGAGAAGCTCTCAAATCTAAATTGCACTTTCTCTGGTCAGCGAAGACCTTCGGTGGGGCTCACTCTTACACCATTCCTCAAAAGGACAGGTTTGAATCGGAGCGATTTGGTCCTGGGACTTGTGAGCTAACTATTTTTGCCCTCGGGCATTGTGTGCGAGTCTTTCAGCTCAAATTGACAGGGAATGAGTCAGAAATTGACCTAGGGACAATCGAATTGAAACCATTGACCTCTGTCAGGATCACTGTCTTGGATGAGCAAAACCAGGCTGTGGCAGGAGCTGAATTGGGGGCGACGAAACTCGGAATAAACAGCTTTGATAGTCTTGGCTCTAAAGTGGTGACCAACTCAAGAGGTCGTGGGCAAATAAATGTCGCTCCCGGCTTGGTTAGCTTTTTTGCCAAAAAGGATGGCTATAGCACTGCTTACCTGGATGATGTTGAGGTGCCTGAATCCAACGGAGAAGTGACAATTCGCCTTAGCAAAACAGGAGGATCACTTCAGGGGCAATGCTATGACAGCAAGGGTCAACTCGCGAAGTCAGGCTTGATCTATCTCGTTCGCAAAGGGCATGAGCGTCTCCACGACTCGGCTGCGGTAAATCAAGACGGGGCCTTCCAGTTTAACAAGGTTCCTGAGGGGCTCTACAAGCTTCTTGAGGATCCTTGGAAATCAAAGTCCTTCCTCGCCAATCCAAACGGCTGGATCTTCATTCAACAGGGAACGCGAACTCGCAAAGACTTTTATCAGAATCCATGATGGGCGGACGATTTGACGGGACGAAGTGATGTGACGGGACGAAGCGGTCCTTCAAGACCATGAAGCTAAGTGGGTATGGGTCGGCGGGGGGGGCGGGGTTCAATTGTTCCTTCTTGTCACTTCGAGGAGGATAACGACGCGTCTAGGGACGACCGAAGAGTCCTTATCTCAGGAGGACGAGCCGAGATGGGTGCATGACCGCGCATCAGAAGTCCCAAGTTCTCTAAAGTCCTGTGAGGGCATCTCCGATAAGCGGGAGAACGGAGGACCCTCATGAGACAACATAACGGGCGCATTCTGCTCTTTTTCGCGCTTTTAGCACTAACAAACCTCGCAGCCGCCTGTGAGACCACTAAGGTTAAGGGGGGCGTCAAAGAGCCTGGCCCGAAGGGCAGCAAAAATGAGTTTGTGAGCTCCGCCAGGGCTCAGGTCGATATCAAGCCGATTGACCGGAAGAAGATTCCAAACCTGAAGGATTCGGAATACTGGGCCAAGGTTCGAAAAGGGACTTTGAGAATCGTCGTCGGAAGTAACTTGCCGCCGTTCTCGATGAAGTCGAAGGATAAGCGGATTGGCTTTGACATCGCCTTGGCCCGCATTATGGCCAAGACACTTGGCGTCAAGGTTGAGTTTATCGAGCTGCCAACATCTCAGGTCCTTGACGCTATCTCTGGCCCCAATCCTAAAGCGGATATAGCCATCGCCAGCCTGACTCGGACTGCGTCACGAGCGGTTCAAGTGAACTTCACTGAGCCCTACCTCGTTGTTTCTCAGGCTGCGATTATTGAGAAGCGCTTGATTGACCAAGACCGAGACCGCGCTGAGATCTCCAGGGCGACCTATGAGAGCTACGCCGACCTCGAAAAGCTCCGTGGGCTGAAAATTGGTGTAAAGGCCAACACGACGCCTGAAAGCTACGCTCGGTCCTTCTTTAAGGATAGCGGCAAGGTGATTGGATACAAAACCTTAGGGGAAGCCTTCGCCGCCTTGAAGGCGGGCAAGGTTCAAGCCGTGACTCACGACGCTCCGGCTATCCGCCTTTGGAGTCGTCAGAACTCAAGCTTGACCTATCGCTTTGCGACCTTACTGAAGCCAGTGACTGAAGATGCCATTTGTATGGCCATTCGAAAGGGTGACCTGGAGTTTCTTCAGTGGTTAAACGCGTTCATCGCCGAGCTTCGTAGTGATGGCGCCATACAGGCCCTGCGTAAAGAATACATCGTCGATATGACATGGCTTAAAAGTCAGTGAACGGCTTGGAAACTCAAACGATGCTAAAAAAATTAACAATAACTGCTTTAGTGATCCTCATCGGATTGTTCACTCCAGCGCTTTGCTCGGCTGACGACGACAAAATTGATTTGTCTTTTAGTGGCCGCTATCGCATTCGTTCGTTCTCTTTGAGAAATGGTTCGAACCGTCGCTTGCTCGATCCAAACACCTTGATTTCTTTGAATCAAACGGGATCGAGTAATTTCGATGAGCGTCAGAATTACTTCGATACTCGCTTGCGGCTAAGCTTTAAGGCGGCTCGGGGTAATAACCTCTCTTTGAACACTCAGTTCGAGATTGGCGACATTACCTTTGGTGGTGCGGGGGGCGGTCTTGGAACGGATGGCGTCAATATCGAAACGAAGCACGTCTTCCTCGAATGGACGCCGGGAGATTATCCGCTGACGTTTAGAGGAGGCTTGTATTCGGAGGATACGTCAAAATCAATAATTTTGTCGGAAGACGTCGCTGGCTTTAGGACTGTCTACTCGCCGTTTGACGGCAATCTTAGCTTGTCATTGGATTACCTTAAGGCGGTCGATAATTCTCGGATTGACTTAGACAATGATGGCATAACGGATAACGACTTTAACGATCGGGATATCTGGATCTTTAAGGCCGATTATAATCAGTTTCGTCCCTTTACTTTCGGCGGTTACTTCGTCGCCGAGATTGATAACTCTAATGATACTCCGGTGGCAGCAAACACGGAGCGCGACGTTTATTGGATGGGAGGGAATGTCAAAGGTCAAACGGGCATCCTTGCTTTTGACATTGACGGAATCTTTGCTTTTGGGGACGTTCGCAATGGGACAAACCCAGGCAGCGCGAGGATAGAAGCTTGGCTTGTCGACGCGAGATTTACTTTGAACCTGCCTGTTGTTGGCTTTGAGTTTATCGCGGCCTGGGCGACGGGGGATGATCCTTCGACAACTTCAAATGAGGCCTTCCCGGTTATCTCGTCGTTTTATGCCTTTTCAAATATCATCTTTGATGACTTTGGTGGCTTTAATGTCACCGGGTCCAACGTTTCTGGAATCGGTCACCTCAGTCTTATAGCCACCACGACGCCCTATACAAACCTTGAGTTGCAGGGAATCGTGACTTACGCTGTTTATACTGGTGATCCGCGTCGACCGACCAATGTCAACCGACGCAATTTAAGAAGCCGGGAGCTGGGATGGGAGGTTGATTTGAACGCGACATACACTGTCAATGAGAACCTCAGCTTTGTATTGAAGACAGGGGTGTTTTTCCCACAAACGGGATTCTTGACCACCTTTGATTCTCGTGGGGACGACCCCCTTATTGAGGTCATTCTCGGCGCGAAATTTCGCTTTTAATAGGGAGCAGAGTCTATGTCTTTGAAATACTTTCTGATTCTCATTCCTTTATTGAGCGCCTGTTCGAGCTTGCCGAAGTCGTTGACGACTCGGGAGAACCCCGAGAGGGCTGTGAAAGAAGTCTTCTCGTGGCGTGTGAATACGATTGGTGCGCGAATTGAGGACCGTAAGGTCGTTGAGGTGACGCCTAATCATATTGTTTATAGAGATGGCGATAAACGATGTCGCCTGAGCTTCGAGGATGTGGCGGTCGTCGATCAAGAATTCCGGGCGAAAAATTCGGATCGCTTGGAGACGGTGCGTCTTTTCCTGGTGAAGGACTCAGCATCAATTAATTCAACGGTTGTCATCAATGGCCCCTTTAGCTTTGGTCGCCCGCACATAGAGTTAAAGGGCCGGCCTCAGGGCACTTTGGCGCGCCTGCGCGGCTCTCTTGATAAATTGAAAATTGACAGAGACGCGAAGAAGAAAGCGGCGGCTGTGGCCGCAGAAAAAACTCCCAAGAAAACTTCTAAGAAAGCCCCAGACAAAGAGCCCGTTAAAGAGCCTGTCAAACAAGCGAACCCTAGCGCTACGCCCGCTCCAACCGTTAAGTCGGTGCCTAAACCGACCAAGAGTGGTGAGCTAGAGGAGAAGTTGATGAGCCTGAAAGCGTGGTTTGATAAGGGCTTGATAACCCAGGACGAATACGACCAAAAGCGCAAAGCACTGCTTGAGAAATACTAGATGACAGAGCATTAGGTCTTGTTGGATAGCAGAGTATTAGTAACCCAGGCAATAACGGAAGAGATCGCGAGGCACGTGATCGAGAATCGAAGATCTCCATTGGCTATGGGTGCAATGAAGAGTATAAATGTCAGGATCCCAAAGACGGCGATTCCGAGCCAGCTAAAGACATTGAGCATCACAAGCACAGGTAAATGGCTGTTTGAAATACTGCTCTTCTGATCGCCTGAATTCGGTAAATCCCAATTGACGGCATCAGGGTTCTCAATGACGACCCTGGAGCCCTGCCTATCTTGATTTCCTCTTTCTGGACTGGCTTGATAGCGCCCCGGTGCTCCTTCGACATAGCGCCCGGTTTCCTGATTGTATCCGCAGTGAATACAAAGAACTGCGCTTAGCTGTGTCAACTGCTCGCTACACTGAGAGCAGCGCGGCCAATCCTTAGTCTTGGTGTCGCAGCCAAGCACCGCGCAGCCACCATTTTCTTGAAAGCACTCCTCATGCATCACCGTGCTGCAATTCTCACAACTATGAGTATCGTCCTGCTCAAATCCGTCTTTACAAAAGGGACAGATCTCTCGACGCCAGCGCTCGTTCAAGCTGACCTTCAAGCTTCACTCTCCTCCTTCTCCGGAATCACGAGCATGTCTTCCGTGGCTTCCCGCCGTTCAAGCTTAAACAGATAGCGATGCACCGGGTCCCCCTTCGAACTATGCCAGGCTTCGCGATCAGTAAGCAGGCCGTGAGCCGATTCGAGGCGTTGTCCCTTCGCAAAGTCAGGATTCAACTCCATAAAGGCAAGCATCTCCTCTGCATATTCCTGATAGTCCGTGGCAAAGTGAAATTCGCCTCCGATCTTCAGCACAGCGGCCAAGTCGATGAGGAAAGGCGCCTTAATGAGGCGGCGCTTGTGATGACGCTTCTTGAACCAGGGATCAGGGAAGTGCACATAAGCACGGTCGAGGCTCGATTCGCCAAAGAGATCTCTCAACGACATGTTGGCGTTACAACAAAGGACGTGACAGTTCTTCAGAGAGCGCTTTGTGATGCGCTCTTGCACCAGCTCGACCATGGGGCGCCGAATCTCAAGCCCAACGATATTCACATCTGGGGCTTGGGCGGCGCGAGCCATGAGGAAATGACCTTTCGCGCAGCCAATGTCGACTTCAAGCTCCCGGCTCATATCCTCGAAGACCTCGGACCATTTAGGAATGGCAATCTCTTCACGGAAGTTCAGTGGATTGACGTGATGGCGAATGCGCCGCTTGGACATGAATTGTCCCTTTCTCAAAAAGGATACTCGCATCGTTAGGATGCTCGAGTCTTTAGGATGCTCGAATCCCAGGTATCTCATTTTCGAGCGTGTTTTTCGACGAGCAATTTTTTGCGAGGCTCAGCACTCTTGAGACTTCCTAGCGGATAAAAAGAGTCTGAAAAAGATCCCAGGTATCGCAAGATCGGGATTTTAGTTGAACTTCAAACTCAATCCCAGGTATAGATTTTAAAGACATAAGGATAGATACCTGGGATCTCAGGTGAAGGAAGCCTCTGCTATGTCGTCGCTCTTTACCCACGCTATGTACGGATTCGCGGTCGGGGTGCTCTTCGAGAGATTTCCAGATTTGCGCCCCACCAAGAAGATCGGCGGGGTCGCGCTTTGTGGTTTAGTTGCTGGAATCGCCCCGGACATCGATGTCATTCCGATGCTCCTCGGGGTTCCCTACGGGAGCTTCTTTGGGCACCGCGGCTTCTTCCACTCCCCCTTCTTCTTCCTGTTCTTAGCTCCGCTTCTCGCCTATCTAACCGTCCTTTGGATCGGCCTCAAAGAACGCCGTGCGAGAGCCATGCTGACGTTGATGGTCTGTTACTTCTTAGCGCTGATGTCTCACAGTATTTTGGATGCTCTCACGGATGGAGGAAAAGGGATCATGCTCTACTTCCCATCCGATAGCCTCCGCCATTTCTTTAGCTGGCAACCCATCGCAGTCTCACCAATGAGCGCCCAGGGCTTTTTGTCCGAGAGAGGAGTCGAAGTGATTAAGAGTGAAAGTTACTTCTTCGCCCCGGCCTTGTTGTTGGTACTCACGTGGCGTATGGTCTTTCGCTGGAAGTTTGGGGCGATTGAATGGTCGGAGCCAGACAAGGTTGAAGAGTCGCAGTCGCAGACAACATAGCTCGAAGAGGAGCAGGCGAGATGGGGGATCGATTTTTTGAGCATCAGTCATTTATTGAGACAGAGCGCTTCCTTCACTCTTTAGTCTTCTCCAAGGCAAAACCACACTATGTAGCCAAAGCTGCATCGGAGACAGCGCTCCCCCCTGTCTTCGGACTTGAGCGCCTTCGCGAGCTATTGAGACGAATGGGAAGCCCTGATAAAGCGCTCGAATTTGTTCATATCACCGGGACCAGCGGCAAGACTTCCACCGCGACAATCACCGCGAAAATACTGGAGTCTCAAGGCTTAAAGGTCGGGCTTCATATCTCGCCACATTTAATCAGCCCCTGTGAGCGCCTCACCATCAATGGTCAAGGCTGCAAGAAGTCAGAACTAACTGCATACGTCAATGAAATAAAGCCTCTCCTAGATACGATGGTGACAGAGACCGATTATGGTCCGCCCTCATATTTTGAATTGATGCTCGCCCTCGCGCTCCGGCACTTTGCCCGCAATGAAGCGGATCTTGTTGTTCTCGAAGCCGGTTTGGGAGGACGCTACGACGGAACAAATGTGATTACGCGGTCCTTAGTGAGCATCATTACCTCTGTGGGCCTGGACCACACCCATGTCCTCGGCAACACCAAGGCCGAAATCGCCAAGGACAAACTAGGAATCGTAAAGACCGGCGGCGTTCTCCTCACCGCTGAGCAAGATCCAGAAATCCTTCGTTTATTCGAAGAGACCGTTGAAGAACAAAGCGCCAGTCTATTCCGATTAGGCCGGGACTTCTCAATTGAATACTCCGGCGATAGCTTTAGCCATCAGAGTAAAGATTGGGAGTTAGCCGGCCTGTCACTGCAAAAACTCCGTGGCGAATTTCAGAAATGGAATAGCGCTCTTGCCCTGGAAGCCGCTTACAGAGTGATAAAGGACTTAGGGCGCGAATGGAACGAAGCCGCCATCAGAGAATGCCTCGCGACCATAACCGTCTTAGGACGAATGGATATCATTAGCACCGACCCTTTGCTCATTTATGACGGCGCCCATAACCCTGAAAAAATAGAAATGCTCGTTCGTGAATTAGAGCAGTCCTACCCCAAAACTAAATTCCATGTCATATACGGAGCAACCTCAGGAAGAGACCTTGAAGCCATCCTGTCCTCTCTCTCCCGCATCGCCAAGGCCTTCTCATTAACCCGCCCCATGGCCGAATTCCGCGCCAACGAAGACCCCAAATACCTCGCCATTCTCCTCGACAAGATCGCCCCCGAGATACCAAAAACAATAAGCCTGGATCCAAAGGAAGCCCTCAAAAAAATTAAGGACATGAATCGATGCCAACCGCTGCTTATCTGCGGATCACTCTACCTCGTCTCCTACCTATATCCAAGAAATGAAACCACCGAGAATCATGACTGATCAATATCGACTTGTCCTCTGCAACACCCCCGCTGACCTCTCCGAGACCCTCGCCAAAACCCTCGTTGAAGAACGCCTCGCAGCCTGCGTCAACATTGTAAAAGGAGTCAAAAGTGTCTACCGCTGGGAAGGCGAGATCTGCATCGACACCGAGAACACCCTCCTCATTAAAACAACCGCCGCCCGTCTCACCCAACTAACAAAACGAATCAATGAACTCCACTCCTACGATCTCCCCGAAGTCATCGCGATAGAGATTCAAAGCCAAGAAGGCGAAAAACGCTATCTAGATTGGCTCTCCGGCGAAGTGAAAATCAATAACTAGCGACGCTGCTGGAACAACCAGTCATACATCTCGTCCTCCTTGAAGGCCCTATTCCAACTGTCGTGATCAACGCCTTCATACTCTGTATATCGCGCCGAACCACCACAATCATTGACCCGAGCCACGAGCGCCCGAGAGTGCTGAACCGGCATAATAGTATCAGCATCCCCATGAAACGCCCAAATAGGCAAGCGGTTCAACTCCCCCGCTACATTCGGGAAATCCGCCCACCAAGGACCCCGTCCACAAACCGGAACAAAGGCCGCGAATAAGTCCGGATTCTGAAGCGCCAACAACCAAGAGGTCTCAGCCCCCATACTCACACCAGTCAAATAGATCCGCGAACGATCCACAGGATAAGACCCCAAAAACTCATCCAATAACCGCGTCAATGACTCACGATGCAAAATCCAATACGAATCATTTGGACACTGCGGCGCCAACAAAAAGAACGGCTCCCGCTTCTGCTGCTCAATGATATCAGGGATGGAATGGTCAAGCAGCCGCTCCAGCTCCTCGCCCCGCTCCCCCGCCCCATGCAGAAAAAGCACCAAGGGATAACGGCGGTTAGGATCGTGATCCGTCTCCGGACTGAACAACAAAAAGTTCAAGTTTAATGTACGCGTCTGCTGCTGATAAAAATGAAGAAACTGAGGTTTCACCTAAAGCCTCCAATGCCACAATAGTAAAGTCGCCAATGACCACCCCCCTATCATACCTCGACTCCTTCATTTACACAGAAATCAAAAGAGACTTTGATCGCAAGGAAATCAAGCAATCCAAGCCTCCTCCCAACTTCCTCAACGACTCCTCGCCATCTCTTTAACTGCTTTCGGTTTCTTGGAAACCGCCTGGTCAAACAACTTTCCAACCACCACGTCTTGAACCTTCTCATTCGCAAACCTACCAAGTAATTGTCGCTTCGCTGATTGAGGCGCTTTTCTCAAAAGCTTCACTCCCCCCGCTGGCGTCAACAAAGCATTCAAAACAGCTGCGCTCCCTTCCTTCAACAAATCCCCATTCGTCAATAACTCCCCACGCCCCTTGCCAGTCACCGCATCGACCGCCAAATTCGAAGAGGCTTCCGATAACTCGATCGCCAGGCTAAAACCAACCTTTCCCAGCTTACTGAGCTTCATCGCAGGCTGGATAGAACTCGCGACAACCGTAATACCCAACTTCGCAACGTCATTCACAGCCCCATTCAACTCACGGCTCTTGTATTCCTCCGCGTCAATCTTACCCTCGTTAAAATCACTGATGTTTGCATCCGTCCGCGATAAATTACCAAGCGTAAAATCTGCAATCGCAAAAAGAGCAAGCTTGCTATAACCAATCCCATAATTGATCACGCCCCCCGCCATGAAATTAGCCGTCGGATCAGCAAAGTCTACAATTCGATTCCTAGGATCCTCTCCCCTAACCTTCAATAGCTCCTCGCTAAAAAAGACATCCCTAGAACGCTCATCCTCCAAACTATCAATGATCTTATTGAACTCCTTCTCCTGCTCCAGAAATGCAATGTCCCTATTCCCACTCCCCACCGCGATTTTTAACGTCTTATCAATGGCCGTCGCCAGGTCCTCCAATCTCTCCGCAGTCCGAATTGATTGCTTCTTGAATCGATTCGCCGTAGCGCGACTCCCCAAATCTCGAAGCGCATCCGCATACACAAGCAAACCCTCAGGCCTCGGTAAAAACCTCAATCGCGTCGCCAAACGAACAGCAACCCCCACTCCACGCGCCGACAAGTCCTTCCTCAAACTCTGATCCCGGCTTGAGAAACTCAACGCCCCACGAATCTTCCCCATTACATCCCGATAAACAACACCCCCAACACGCTTCGCCTTCGGCGCAAATCGAAGCCTGCGACGACGCGCAACCGCCAACGCCAACAAAGCCAACGCCGCCGGCGCAGCCGGTGGAAGTCCTCCCTCCTCCTTCCTCCCCTTCCCAGTAGAAGACCCAACCCGCGACTTCTTCTTATCTACACGCTGTTCAATGTCCTTCACAGCCCCCA
>JARGOJ010000076.1:13623-16358 GCA_029210225.1 Planctomycetota bacterium | reverse complement strand
CTTCATGGGGAAGCGCTTCCCTGGGCAATCGGTGTGACCTGGACGTGCCGTTTTGTGACCGAGAACTCGACTCTTGGGGATTTTGTATCGCTTCATAAGAAGTTGAACGAGCTGCTTCAAGGCCGCCATTTGTTGCTTTCCAGGCCCCTTCCCTTGGAAGTTTCCGACCAGACAAATCCCGATTCCGGCTTGATTGTATGTCCGAACCCCGGCATGGGCGCCATGGATTCCTTTGTTTTGAAGCTTCCAGCGACGCCCCACCTCGACTTGCCCAGTTTGTGTCTCTGAGCCGTTGCCCACGACAAAGTGATAGCCCAAACCATAGCGCCACTTCTTGGCGTGGCTACGGTGAAAGCTCTTGGCGCCTCCAACTTTCGTGGCGCTGTGATGAATCACAATGTATTTCCAGCGGCGGTTGGCTGGGAAATTCCACGTAGAAGGAACACTCGGCAACTTCCCCGAGTATTTCGGAAGGCTCGTCTTCTTCGGTTTTGGGTGAGAGACATTCTTCGTGATCGCAACCCGTCTTTGAACGATGGGATTGTCGGCCAGGGCTCTTCTTAGGGTCGACTCTAGATCTTGGTGGGCAACCAGCTTGCCGTTTTGCCACATGACCGGTTGGTCGATTCTGGAGCGAGAACCATTGACGACCGCTTCACGTCGCCCAGGCATGATGGTGATTTGGTTCCCCTGGCCCTTTAGGTAGCGGTGGCCGTTCTTCATGTCGATGGCCACGGTCATGTCCATGGACTTCGCCAAGGCATCTAGGGCCACACGTTTTTCCACCACTGGCACGGGTGTCACGACGACCCTTGGCACCGGGTCATAATCGTAGCTCTTCCGCGTTTCTTCTGGGAGGCTCTTGTAGGCACAACCTGTAAAGAGCAGTGTCAATAAGAGTCCGAGACTCATGCGATCAATTTTTAACTGGTAAGTCTTCATGGGCATCCCTTCCCCGCGATAACGGTTCGTTCTTTGGGGCTTATCGTCGTGGTCGGATGCTTGTCTTTTGCGAGGCCTCGGCTTTCTTGAAAATAAATGCCGAGAAAAATGACGTTTTGGCGACGGATGGGAACCTTTTCGACTCTTAAGCGTCATAGAGAGTGGGAAGAAAAGGGTTTTATTGAGTGAGATTCACAGGAACTCTCATTCCACTATTTCCCTCTAAATATTGGCGCGTAAATTCTGAGGAGAACAAAATGTCAAACAATGAAGCTGCTCCAACGACCAAAACATCAAATGGCCGCTATTTCCTATTTAGTATTCCCATTATCCTCGTATCCTTCTTCTTTCTAGGATCGTCAACCACGACGAAACACTGCGAGAATTGCCACTCTCAGAAGCAAAAGGTCAGCCGAGCCTTTGGCCTTTCCGAGACAGATATCGTTTTACGCGCCGGCAAAAACAACTGCGAACACAACTGGCAAAGCGCTGGAACAAGCGTCGAGCCTAAAAAGCAGGGCTAATAACAATTAATATTGCAATATGAGTGATCTAGCTCGCGATGAATCATCGCGGGCTTTTTTTGTCTCGAAGCCCTTTCCCTATCAGGCACATCAACGACTCGTCCTCAATCAATCAGATTGAACAACAAACTGATTGTGCCGGAGTTCTCGCAACCCCATATCCAAAAGTTCGTCACCGGCTCGCTCTCCCCAGAGCGCCTTTTTTCATTTTTCCCCATGAAACTCCGTCCGGACTCCTTCTCCAACGCCTCCCTTCCTCCTCGTTCGACTTTAGATATAATCCGCGCCTCACTCGAAAAGTTGAACTTAGGTGCGGAAGCCGAAGGATAGAGTTCGTGGCCGAAAACAAGAAAACCGCTAACAACGCGGGGCTTATCGCCGAAATAAAACGTCATCTCACGCTCACCCTGGGGCGCGATCGCTTTAGCACGACCCCCTGGAACATGTATGAAGCGCTCTCGATGACCATCCGCGACCATCTCATCGACCGCTGGATCAACACCCAACAGCAGTATTACCTCCAAGATGCCAAGCGTGTTTACTACCTATCAATGGAGTTCCTGATCGGCCGTGCCCTCGGAAACGCGGTCCTGAACCTGGACCTCAACGAAGAGACCCGAAGCGCCCTCGTCGAGCTTGGCTACAACTTCGAAGACATCGAAGATCAAGAGCCCGACGCAGGCCTTGGCAACGGTGGACTTGGCCGCTTAGCGGCCTGTTTCCTTGACTCCATGGCAACCCTAAACATCCCAGCCTATGGCTATGGCCTGCGCTACGAACACGGTATTTTTCACCAGATACTCAAAGACGGCTACCAGATTGAAGAGCCCGACAACTGGCTTCGTGGTGGGAATCCTTGGGAGATCTGCCACGCCGATCAAGCTATGCCTGTTGGCTTTGGTGGACGGGTCGAAGAATATGTCGACCCTGTCACGAAACACTATGTTGTGAAATGGTTCCCCGCCGAGGAAGTCATCGCGGTCCCCTACGATACGCCTATCCCGGGCTATCAAACGCGAACCGTCAACACGCTCCGGCTCTGGGCCGCTCGCGCTTCGAACAACGAGTTCGACCTGAACCTCTTTAATGAAGGCGCCTACGTCGAAGCCATCGAACAGCGCGCCCTCGCCGAGAACCTCACAAAGATCCTCTATCCCAATGATCAGGTCGCCCAAGGGCGAGAGCTTCGCCTCCGTCAGCAGTATTTTATGACCTCGGCGACCCTCCAAGACATACTCCGACGCTACGACAAATACCACAGCGACTTCT
>JARGOJ010000076.1:5037-13613 GCA_029210225.1 Planctomycetota bacterium | reverse complement strand
CAGCGTTCGTCGACAAGACCGCGATTCAACTTAACGACACCCACCCCGCTATCGCGATCCCAGAGCTCATGCGGCTCTTCGTCGATGTCTATCGCCTCGACTGGGACTACGCCTGGGAGCTCACCACAGGAACCTTCGCCTACACCAACCACACACTCCTCGAAGAAGCCCTGGAGAAGTGGAGCGTCGACCTCATGACTCGTCTTCTCCCAAGGCACATGCAGATTATTAACGAAATCAATCGGCGCTTCCTCAGGCAGGTCGCCAATAAGTTCCCCGGTGATATAGACCGCATGCAGCGCATGTCTCTCGTCACTGAAGGGCACTACCCTCAAGTCCGGATGGCCTATCTCGCGATCGTCGCGAGCCACTCCGTAAATGGCGTGGCTAAGCTTCATACCGATTTGCTCAAGAGCCAGCTCGTTCGTGACTTTAACGAAATGTATCCAGGACGCTTCAACAGCAAGACCAACGGGATCTCTCAGCGCCGCTGGATTTTCCAATGCAACCCCGAGCTCACTTCATTAATCAGCGAGAAAATTGGCACCGATTGGATGAGCACCCTCACCGAGCTCACAAATCTGCGCCCCTTCGCTGACGATAAGGCATTCAGGGATCGCTGGCGGGTCATTAAGACCGCTAAGAAAGAAGCCCTCGCCGCAATCATCGATAAAGAATTGGGCATCAAGGTCGACCCCAACTCTCTCTTCGATGTGCAAATTAAGCGCATTCATGAGTACAAGCGCCAACTCATGAACATCCTCAACGTCATCGCCCTCTATATTCGGCTGAAACGCAACCCAAGCGCGGACTTTGTTCCAAGGACCGTGATTTTCGGTGGAAAGGCCGCCCCGGGCTACGTCATGGCGAAGTTGGTCATTAAGTTGATCGGCGCCGTCGCTGAAGTCGTCAACAACGACCCGGAGATTGACGACAAGCTGAAGGTCGTTTTCCTCCCGGACTACCGCGTCTCTTTGGCCGAGAAGATCATTCCCGCCTCCGATTTATCCGAGCAAATCTCCACCGCTGGAAAAGAAGCATCCGGCACGGGGAACATGAAGTTGGCCCTCAACGGATCCCTGACAATCGGGACCTTGGACGGCGCCAACATTGAGATGCTCGAAGACATTGGTGAAGAGAACATGTTTATCTTCGGCCTCAAAGTTGAAGAGATTCAGGCCATGAAAGCGGCTGGATACAATCCTAGAGAAGAAGCGAATAAGAGCCCTGTTCTCATGGAAGTGCTTAAGCTCATCGACTCCGGCCACTTCTGCTTTGAGAAGCCGGACCTCTTCGAGCCCATTCTCCATAACTTGCTCGATGGCGGCGACCCGTTTATGGTCGTCGCCGACTTCGATGCCTACGCAGAATGTCAGGATGAGGTTGCGGAGGTTTACAAAGATCAAGATGAGTGGGCCCGTCGCGCCATTCTCAACGTCGCTGGCATCGGCTACTTCTCTAGTGATCGAACCATTCAAGAGTATGCCGACGAAATTTGGGATGTGAAGCCCTTGCCGATTGAAGAAGATCGGGTCGATTGGGGCGATAAGATCTCAGAAAAGAAATACGGCGACTTGAAGCCCCGGGATTAAGTGGGTTTCAACGAGCGTTGAAGTGGATCTGATTTAGCGACGAATGACGAAGACGCCTCGACGTTGTCGATAGTAGGTCGATTGCCAAGGATGACCCCTGCGGAATCGTTGCTGTCTTCCACGTCCGAGGCGATAGACCGAGCGTGTTACGGGCGTGAAGCCATAGCGGCTGTAGTAAATCTCGCCGCAGCTCGGCTGATAGCTGTTCGTCTGCAAGACAATTCTCTGCGCTTCTGTTTGAGGGGCCTCCACGCTTTGAAGCTGAAGTCGCTCAGCATGAAGCTGATCCCAATCGATGGCTGCTCGCTTTTCGAGATAATCCATAACGTTCTCAGAGAGTTCGTTTGCTTCTAGCTCGGCGAGGCGTGCATCAGTGAGTTCGAAGTTAAAGGGGTGGCTGTCAAGGCGAGCAATGGCGTCTCTCCCATTGGCTTCTTTGGCCATAGCGACCACTTCGTCTTGGCTCAAAGCCCGGGTCGCCCTGGTTTTTGGAAGTTCGGAGACGTAGACCCGCTCGTCTGCTGTGTAAACATCGTTTGAAGCGCAGCCGATTGAGAAGACTAGGACGCTGAGATAGAGGATCTTTTTCATAACTGTTCTCCCAGACTCTATTATCGTTAGTCCACGCAAATTGTGAAGCGCCGACTCAAAGTGACCCACTTAAGAATCCTTGGAATCGGCGCTTTTTACAGGGTTTCGACGTCAAGGACCCTAAATTTAGTCCCGTGCTTTATCAACCAAAAAGCGGCGGAGTTGGGTCAACGAAGCGAGGAGAGCGGGCCCGTGATCGGCCGTTGCCGTTGAGGCTGCCTTTGCCATTGCGCTCGGTTTTCGCCGGACTTGTGACAACCGACTTTGATTCGTCCCCGGCGTCTGGATCCTCCTTTGGTGACGCGCCGGTTTCAGTCACTCTCGATCGGGGTGCCAGGTCACCGGGCTCAAGGACGGGAAGCCTTGTATCGTTGGGTCGCTCGACTTTTAGGACGGGGACCACATCTGTCTTTTCGTCGACTCGATGACGTCGATACAATTTCCGACCCATGTGGCGGCTGTATGAAGTCCAGCTCTCAGTCCCTGTTTTGACATCGTCAATGGCCTTGTAGGAAGACCACAGTTTGCCGTCCAGGTTATCGAGGAAGTGAACGACCAAGGCTTCGGGGGTGCAAGGGACAACGGGCGAGCCATGTTCTTTAATGCCGTGGTGGGCGAGCACCAAGTGGATCAGCTCGTCTTTCAGATCAGGAGGAAAGCCTTCGACGGCGCGGCTCCAATCTTCGATGAGAAGAGTTCCAATGGCTATGTGGCCAAGCAGTTGGCCCCGGGTTGTATAGCTAAATCCACGCTCCCAAGAGAGCTCTTCGACCTTGCCGATATCGTGGAGGAAAGCGCCAACTAAGACGAGGTCCCGGTTGAGCCGAGGATAAGCGTGGAGCACTTGCTCGGAGACTCGGAGCAGGCTCACAATGTGTTCCAGGAGCCCGCCGAGGTAGTTGTGGTGGTAGCTAGAGGCCGCCGGTGTCTCTTTAATTTTGCTCGCGAAGAGCGGATCGGCGAAGACCTTCGAGAACATCTCGCGAAGGTAGGGATTCTCGAGAGTCTCGAAGCAATTCGTTAGCTCAGTGAAGAGCTGCTCGACATCGTAGGGAGTGTGAGGAATGAGGAATCGAAGCTCTTCGAGGGAGGCCTCGACCGGTTCGAGCTGGGTCACTTTGAGTTGGATTTCGTTCATCCACTCGTCAACGACTCCGACAACGTAAACCACGGGAGCCTCGGCGAGAACAGCGAACTGCTCGGCGTTGGCTTCCCATTGACGGGCCGGAATCGACCCGGTTCGGTCGGATAACTCGAAGGAGAAGAAGGCATCGCCATACTTCGTTTTTCTCAGGTCGAATTTCCCGAGCATGTAAACACCTTCGATTTGAGTACCTTTTGAGAAGTTCTCAACGTCGAGGTGGAGTCCGTCCGGACCCTGATTCGAGTTTTTGCTGGGTTTAAGTTCTTCGTTCATTGGGGCTGTGCTCCCTCTGTTCAGTCACTGCGAGCCGATCTACAATCGAAAATCAGGTGCTGAAGAGATTTGTTTAAGACGTCACCTTTGGCCATGAGTATAGAGAGGACACTGACAAGTATCGAGCACAGCCCCTAGATTCAGGCCTTCAACACAGACGCAGCAACACATCCCGCGCAATATTTGACCTTCCTAAATTGAAGTGAATAAGTCGGCGAAAGATCCCATCTAAAAAAAAACGGCGAATTGCGGATAGACTGCTACCCTGAAGGTAAGCAAGAACCGAGTACTTATTTATGAACTTAACACTCCTCGATCTCTTCCTATTACTGATGCTCGTGATCTCATACGGTCTGGGTTATCGGAGAGGCTTTGTGTGGCAGCTCGCCGCCATCGGATCGTTGATTGTCGGCCATGTCGCCGCTCGCTATATCATGCCGCACCTCGAAGACTTTGGAGTGCCGGATTACGGTCTCTATCACTTCGGCTCTTGGGTTGGAATCTATGCTGTGGCAGCCATCGCAGTCTACCTGGTCGCCTGGCGCTTTCGCGCCTATCTCCAGAAGAAAGACCTCTCCGACCTCGATAAGCACCTTGGCGGTTTGCTCGGAGGCATGAAGGGCAGCCTCTTTATCTCGCTCATTACCTTGTTAGTGATTACGGTCTCCCAGGGAGCCCGAGATAAGCTCCTCGAATCTCAATCGGGCCCAGTGGTGGCTCATATTGCAAAGTTCTTCGACGACTTCGTCCCAACGGAGACGCTGAGCGCTTTGGAGCCCTTCTATCAAACTCCTGAAGAACGAGCGATAGCCGCCAAAACCAGGGCCGCCGCCACTCCTACTTCGACCACAGCGGACAAAGACGAGAAGCTCTACGACCTGCCGCCATGGTTCGACGAGATCGCCGCCGAGGCAAGGAAGACAAAACAGCGTGCCCGGGAGAGACGCAGGGAAGCCCGGAAAGCCAGAGAAGCTTTCGAAACACCGGAGGTCCAGGAGAAGCTCAAAAAGCTCCGCGACTTGAGAAAGCAGATCCGGGAAGAACGTAAAAAAACGGACGGTGAAACTCCAAGCAAAACGCCCGCCCCGAATAAGCCCGGCGCGACTCCTCCGGAAACCGGTAATGAAGGCGATCATGAAAGCCTCTTCACACCCTTTCAAAGTGACAAGGCACTAGGGAACAATAAAGCTCCAGCTTCAACGAAGCCTGGCGCTGAGCCCTCAGATTCTCCGAATCCCAAGTAAAACCGACTCTAGACTTCCATTTTGCAAGGTCTTTTCAACCGCCTCCCCATTGTTTTGGCGAACAAATTGGGTTAGAGTTCTGCGTCTGAATTCCCCCTGATTCCCACCCCTTCCGGAGCATCATGGAGTACAACAATCGTGTTGGCGATCAGACGCCAACCGACGAGTACGAAGCCTCAATTGGATTGATCGAGTGTTCGAGCATCGCGACCGGAATTCTGGTCGCGGACGCCGTCCTCAAGCAATCTCCTGTTGAAATGCTGTGGGCCCGAGCTATCTCTCCGGGCAATTGGTTAAACCTGTTCACCGGAGATGTGGAAGAGGTTCGGGAAGCGCTCGATAAAGGCGTCATGGTTGGAGGCGAGGATATCGTTGACGACCTCTTTATCGCCAACCTCCACCCTCAAGTTCCCGAAGCGATCCGAGGCCCCCGTAAAGGCGTTGAATTCGACGCCGTCGGCGTGATTGAGTTCCGCCATGTCGCCTCGACCATCGTCGCTGCCGATGCCGCCGTCAAAACAGCCGCCGTTGATCTCGTTGAGATTCGCCTCGGAATGCATCTTGGCGGTAAGGGCTTCGTTGTCTTAACCGGGCCCACCGCCGACGTCGAAGATGCGGTCGCCGCCGCCGCGGCCGTTGGGCAAGATCGAAAAACACTCGTTCGAGACGTTGTCATTTCTCGCGCCACAGAAGAGTTAATCCCCTTCCTTAGCAGTTGATGAGAGTTTCTCGCGCCGATGTCTTTTGAGAAGACCTTGGTGCTCACTCTCGCTTCAGAGCATGGAGCAAGCACATGCCTCGCAAATTCATCACCCGCCAGGATGTTACGAACAATGCCAAAGATGGCGTCCTGGAAATCGGTCCCAACGATGTCATCACCGCCGCTGCCGAGGAAATCGCCGGTCGTCGGAACATAAGCATCGTTCGACAAGACGAATCTGGGGCCTCCCAACCAGGGTCTACTCCGGTTCAGCGGCCGGCAATTGCCGCTCCTTCTCGCCTGGATCGCACTGGGGATAGTGATCTACGAGATCATGTGATCGTCTCCGCAGTGGGCCGAAATCGCTCTTCGGTCCTCGCAGAAATCACAATGCGTCTCGCTGAATTGAACGCAAATATTCTCGATATAAGACAAACGATCGTCCGCGAGTATTTTTCGCTGATCCTCATCGCCGACATCCACGAAATCAGCGGCGACTTTAAGGGCTTTAAAATGGCTCTTGAACAGTTGTCGACTGAAGGCGACTACCAAATCACCGTGCAACACGAAGCCGTTTTCCGCGCCATGCAACGAATTTAAGAGGGTTTTGCCGATGCACACGTTCACTCAAAAAGAGATATTCGAGCTGCGCCGTATGCTCGACCTCGAAAAGCTCGATATCCGCTGTATGACCGTCGGCGTCAATCTCCTCGACTGCGCAGACCGCTCCCTGTCTCGTACAGCAGACAACGTCTACAAGAAGATGGTGAACCGTCTAGCGAGGCTCGTACCCGTTTGCGAAGAAGTCGAGTCGCTCATCGGTATTCCCATCGTCAACAAGCGCGCCTCCGTCACCCCGATTTCCCTCATCTCCGGACCCTGTGTCGCAGCGGGAGAAACAGACCTCACCCCCATCGCTGAGGCCCTCGACCGCGCCGCTCGGGAGTGTGGAATCGACTTCCTTGGAGGCTTCAGTGCGCTCGTCCAAAAAGGCATGGGAGCTGCCGACCGCGCCCTCTTCAACTCCATCCCTCGGGCCATCGCCACAACCGAAAGAGTTTGTTGCTCTCTCAACGTCGCGACGACTCGGGCCGGCATGAACATGAACGCCATCCGCGAAGTCGGACATGTTCTCAAACGCCTCGCCGAAAACACCGCCACTTCTGGGGGCATCGGCTGCGCAAAGCTCGTGACCTTCGCCAATATTCCCGAAGACAATCCATTTATGGCTGGCGCGATGCACGGCGTCGGCGAGTCCGACACGGTGCTCAACTGTGGCGTCAGCGGCCCCGGCGCCGTCGCCGCCGCCCTCAGCAAAATGCCGACTGACATGGACCTCGGCTCCATGGCCAACAAAATCAAAGAGGTGTCCTTCAAAGTGACGCGCCTCGGATCATTGGCTTTGTCTATGGTTGCCGAGCGCATGGGCTACCAAGAAGGCGTTGTTGACTTGTCCCTTGCTCCGACCCCAAGAGTGGGAGACAGCGTCGCCGAGATCCTGGAGATTATGGGCTTGGAGATGGCTGGAACCCACGGCACCGTCGCGGCTCTGGCCTTGCTCACCGACGCCGTCAAGAAGGGCGGCGCCATGGCGGCCAACGCCGTCGGAGGCCTATCAGGAGCGTTTATTCCCGTCTCAGAGGACATTCCCATGGACGACGCGGCGAAAGCCGGAATTTTAACCTTGGATAAGCTCGAAGCCATGTCAGCGGTTTGCTCCGTCGGCTTGGATATGGTGGTTGTTCCCGGCTACACCAAGCCCGAGACCCTCTCAGCGATTATCGCTGACGAAATCGCGATCGGGGTCATGAACAATAAAACGACCGCCGTTCGTATCATCCCAGCACCAGGAAAAGTCCCTGGGGATAATGTCGAATTCGGCGGTCTCTTAGGCCGGGCCACAGTGATGCCCGTCAAGGATTGCAGCCCGTTGATTCTCATTGAACGAGGCGGACAAATCCCCGCCCCGATTCACTCAATGCGAAACTAGCCCTCTTTTTCAGGGGTCGCAGCGGCGATTTGCTCGTCCCTCTTAGTTAAGAGATCTTCGATTGCGGTGAGGTCGCCGCCGTCGAGAGCCCATCCCATAGCCTTGCTTGTTTCAACCATTTGGCCAGTCTTACGAGCGCCAACAATGGCTGCGGTGACTTCGGACCGGCGAAGACACCAGGCGATCGCAAGCTGAGCGAGGGTCTTATCGTATTTCTTGGCGATGGGGCGGAGGCCGTCGAGGAGGTCGAGGTTGGCGGTGAGCTTAGGCTCTTGGAAATCGCCGCTCTTCGTCTTGCGCCAATCGTCGTCCGCCATTTTTGCGATGCTCTCTGCGTTATATTTACCGGTGAGCATTCCAGAAACCATGGGGCTGTATACGATGACGCCGATGCCGTTCTTCCCGCAGAAGTCCAAGGTCTCTTCTTCGATCTTCCGACGAATCATGCTGTACGGTGGCTGAAGAGACGCGATGGGGTGAATCTTCTGGGCGCGCTCCATTTCGGAGTTCTTGAAGTTGGACACGCCGACGTAGCGGATCTTGCCAGCGTCGACCGCTTTAGAAATCGCGCCCATGGCTTCTTCGATGGAGTGATCGTCTTTTTCCGGCCAGTGAATCTGATAGAGGTCGATGACGTCGATGTTTAGGCGCTTCAAGGAGTCTTCGATTTCTTTGCTGACGCTAGCTGCGCTCAAGTCTTTTGTGACAGCGCCTTTGTCATCCCAGATAAGACCGCACTTTGTGGCGACGAGCACCTTGTCGCGACGGTCGGCCACAGCCTTACCAACGACAGTCTCTGAGTGCCCAAGGCCATAGACCGCGGCCGTATCGATCCAATTCACCCCAAGGTCGATGGCTTCGTGAATCGCCGCGATGGATTCTTTGTCGTCCTGTGGACCCCAACTAAAAGCCCAATCGCCTCCACCGAGAGCCCAGGCTCCAAAGCCTACAGTGCTGATTTCTGGACCATCTTTTCCGAGTTTTCGTGTTTCCATCTAGAATGTATCCTTATCGATCTTAGACAGTTTTCGCGAGATCATAA
>JARGOJ010000076.1:0-4996 GCA_029210225.1 Planctomycetota bacterium | reverse complement strand
CCTCGGTGAATCTCCAGGGATGAGTTCTTCCATGTCACCTCGCTCCATCTTCGCGGTCCTCATTCTGACTCTGTTTTTCTCAAGTCAGGCCAAGGGCGACACTCCCTTGAAAACAGGGAAGACTTCGAAAACGTCGAAAAAGCTCCCCTTGGTTGCGACCTTCTCCATCGTGGCTTTTGACCCCGCGACCGGGGAGCTTGGTATCGCCGTTCAATCCAAGTTCGTCGCGGTCGGCGCCGTTGTCCCCTGGGCGAAAGCAGGGGTAGGTGCCATCGCAAGCCAAGCCTTTGGAAACACAAAATACGGTCCTCAAGGCCTCAAGTTGCTGGCAGCGGGAAAAACCGCCGAGGAAACCGTAAAGCTACTGACAGCCGGAGATGGATTCCGAAAAAGTCGGCAGCTCGGCATCGTGGATGCGAAGGGACGATCCGCGAATTTCACCGGGTCCAGGTGTTCGTCCTGGGCTGGAGCGAAGAAGGGGCCGAACTACACCGTCCAGGGAAACATCCTCGCCGGGAAAGCGGTCACGGACGCTATGGCGAAGAGTTTTGAAGAGAGCAAGGGGCTGCTTGGAGACCGGTTAATCGCAGCATTGGAAGCAGGGCAAAAGGCCGGCGGAGATAAACGTGGCCGACAATCAGCAGCGCTCTTAATCGTCAGAAAAGGATGGGGCTATTCGGGCTACAACGATCGCTTTCGGGACATACGGGTCGACGATCATAAGACTCCCATTCAGGAGCTAAAGCGGGTCTTCAAAGTGCACCAGAAATTCTTGCCCCGTCCAAAAATAGCCACTCCACCTATCGATGATCCGAAGAAGCTAAAGTCGCCCTGGCGTCACGCTAAAATCGGGGACTGGGCCAAGTATCAAACCAACTCCAATCCAGACTCAGCAACGATTCACACAGTGACCAAAATCGAAGACGGCCAGCTGACCCTAAGTATCAAAAATAAAGGAGTGTCGGCGATCGAAGTCACCCGGAACATTGAAGACCTCGACATCTATTATGCGCTTCCCCAATCCCTTAAACCCAAGCCAAAAAATGTCAAAGAGAAGGAATTAAAGACCAGCAGTGGAACACTAAAATGCGAGATCATTGAGATTGCGGGCGACAGTCGCTCCACAGTTCACTGGTTCTGCCGAGAATTCCCATTAAACGGATGTATCGTTCGAATATACAAAAACGGAAAATTGACACTCGACCTCGTCGCCTGGAAGAAAAATTGACGCGCAATTTCCGTATCATTGAACACACTGATCCAGACAAAAAATCTCTTCGTGAAAGCTCGCTATGAAGACTCGCTCCCTGCTCATGTTTCTTCTCCTCGTTTGCCTCCCCGCTGCCTGCCAATGCAAAGGTCCAACCCGCGGTGGTAGCGATGCATCTGGACCAATGACTGAGCAGCGTACAACAGTCAAAAAACCGGCGGTCAAGAAGGTCCCTCAAAAAGAGCCGGTGAACCCCAGCCGTTGTTACATCTGCCGGCGCGACCTGAACCCTAAGAAGGGCTACGGCTACAGTGAACGAGGACACCGATGGCACCTGAGTTGTGCGAAAGGACGCCAGCGCTGCGCCATTAGCGGATTGCCCATTCCGAGAAATAAGATGATCACACTTCGGGGATTAACCTTTTACGAAGATGATTACCACAGGACAGAGAAATGCTCCGTCTCAGGGCTGCCACTCATTAATCAGGGGCGCTACAAAATCAATTCGAGATCGGGGACCAAGGTGCTCTCCAAGTTCGTCCATTTAACGAAACGATGTGTTTCGTGCGGTGACAGGACTCAAGAGGGAATCATCGTCAACAAGCGGCGCTTTTCATGCCAATTTTGCGCTGACAGTTACAACACATATAAGACCAACGCCGAAAAATTCCTGGTCGATGTGCAGGCCTTTTTCCGCAGTAAAGAGCTACCGACTCCCGAGATTCAATTGAAGATCGCAGGCTTTGAAGCGGGGCTAAGCGAGACAACAAAAGGGCTCTGCAAAACGAACAGCGTGACTTCCAGAGGGAAAACCACCTATACCCATACGATCTTTATTTTAAGCCACTTAAATCAAGACACATTCCGTGCGGTCCTCGCACACGAATACATGCACGCGGTCATTGCCCGGTCGGGTAAAGAGTTTTCCAACAAAGAATCGGAAGGACTCTGCGAATTGACATCCTATTTTTACTGCCTCAGCCGGAAAGCCCCAAAATACGTCATTGAAACAATTACAAAGAATGAAGTGACCCTCTATAGAGAAGGCTTCGAAATGATGAAAGGGCGGTACCTCGAATTGAAGGATCACATTAAGTAATTGCTACTGAATTCAATGAAGGAAGTGACGCTTTCCGGTGTGAACCATCACCATGCCCAGGCGATCCGCCGCTTCTGTCACCGCCTCATCGCGAATGGAGCCTCCCGGCTGGATCACAAAGCGCACTCCCGCTTCGGCAGCGGCTTCAACACCATCAGGAAAGGGAAAGAAAGCGTCGGAGGCTAAGATACTACCCTTGGCGCGCTCTCCCGCTTTGCGACAGGCCAGGCTCACAGCATCGACCCGGGACGGCTGACCGCCTCCTACACCGACCAACTCACCGTCTTTAACAAGAACAATCGCGTTTGAGCGAACGTGCTTGACGCAATGAATGGCGAAAGCCAGCTCGGACATCATGGCCTCATCGGGCTGCGCCTTGGAGACCACTTTGAACTCTTCTTGAGCCGGAGCGTCGTTCTCTTGAACGAGCACGCCTCCGTCAATGATCCTGGTTAGAAAGCGTTTCTCAAGGCTGCTGGGGCGGGTGATCTTGAGAATCCGCATCTTCTTTTTCTTCTTGAGCTTCGCGAGAGCGTCCTCAGTGAATCCGGTCGCGATGACAACCTCGACAAAGCGCCCCTTCGCGGTGATGAACTGGGCGGCTTCAAGGTTGAGTTCTCTGTTGTAGGCGATGATACCGCCGAAGGCTGAGAGCGGATCTCCGCGATAAGCGCCCTCAATTGCTTTGGCCGGATCTTCGTGTTGGAAGGCTCCACAAGGCGATGCATGTTTGACAACACAGGCCGTTGGAGCTGAGCATTCGCGGACAAAGTTCCACGCTCCGTCGGCATCCATCAAGTTGTTATAGGAGAGCGCCTTCCCACCTAAAATCTCGGCGCCGGCCAATCCCTGAAGCTCTCCGGGAGGCGCAAAGAGCGCGGCGGCCTGGTGAGGGTTTTCGCCGTAGCGAAGCACCTCAACTTTATTGAGCACCTCAACTCGCTGGGCAGGAAAGACCTTATCGTCATCCTCCGACATGCGCTGAGTCAGCTCCGCGACAATGGCGCGGTCATAGGCTGCGGTGCGTTGGAAAGCCTTGAGAGAGAGCTTACGTCGAGTCTGGGGGCTGAGAGCTGATTGCTCATTCAACTCCGCGATAAGCTCGGTGTAGTCCCCGGGGTCGCAAACAATCGCGACGTGCTGCCAGTTCTTTGCGGCCGCACGCATAAGCGTTGGACCGCCAATGTCAATCTTCTCAATGAGAGCCGCATCGTCGACGCCTTGTGCGGCGGCTTCCTCGAAGGGGTAGAGGTTGACGGCCACGATATCGAAGCCTTGGATCTTTTGTTTTTTGAGATCTTCTTCGTCCTCTGGGAGGCCTCGACGAGCGAGGATACCCCCATGGATTCGAGGATGAAGCGTTTTGACTCGGCCTCCCAGAATCTCAGGGGCGCCGGTGTAGTCGCTCACGCCTTGAACGGCCAAGCCAGCGTCCCGGAGCTTTTTGGCGGTGCCTCCCGAGGCGAGCAGCTCAAAGCCAAGCTTTATCAGGCCCGTGGCAAATTCGACTAAATTCGTCTTATCGGAAACACTTAAGAGAGCGCGTCGAGTCGTCATGACTGTGGGTCCTTCAATCGGTGTTGATTCCGTCAAAGGCCGCCATTCTTCTCATTTTGTGAGTGAGAACAAGAGAAGAGACCAATAATTAATTTTTTGTCAAAGTAAACTGTCATCTCATAGGAAGCTTCATTCGACGTCGATCTATCAAGCGCTCCTCAGTCAGTCGGAACCAGCGACTTTTCAAAAATTCGAAACCAAGTCACGCTTAAGCCGGTAGTTCACGAATGCGACAGCACTTTTCAGCATAAGGAAGCCCATCCATGACAAGCATTCAAAGGCTCACTGTCCTCCTAGTTCTCGTCCTTGCGCCGAGCCTCTGCAGCGCTCAAAGCATAGAGCCATCCTCCAGCGCTCCCAAGCCGGAGTATCTTGAACTCGCCAAGAAGTACAGCGCGTCAAAGAAGGGCGTCTCGCTGTTAATCATGTATGACGGCAAGATCGTTTATGAAAAATACAGCAACTTTGGCGGAAAAGACAAAGCGTGGAAGCTCGCCAGTGGCACGAAGAGCTTCACTGGAATAGCGTATTTGTTTGCTCAAAAAGATGGCCTGCTCAAAATCGATGAAAAAGCCTGTAAAACGCTGAGTTCTTGGAAATCCGACCCTCAGAAAAACAGGATCACATTGAGGCAACTCATGACCTTGACCTCGGGCCTCAAAAAGACTCGCAAGCTCCGCATGTCATACAAAGACGGCGTTGATGCGCCTATGAGCTTCAAGCCCGGCGAGAAGTTTGAATATGGCCCGGTGAATTACTCAGCTCTTGGCGCCATTTTGACTAAGAAGCTGGCAGCCAAAAAACTGGGGAGCATTGATCAGTATTTAGAGACGAAGCTCTTCAAGAAGATTGGATTGGAGGTCGGTGCTTGGAAGAAAGGGCCGGACAACAACGTGATGCTTTCTCATGGGATGGCCTTAACAGCGCAGAACTGGGCTAAATTTGGCGAGTGGCTGCGGGTCTATGGGAAACACAATGGCAAGAGTTTACTCAGCGCTGAAGCGCTCAAAAAGTGCGAGCAAGGGACCAAGGCGAACCCGGCCTATGGACTGACCTTCTGGCTCAATCGACCTGTCCAGAAAGACCTGAAGGACTCTATTCCTCTCTTTCAGCAGACCGACGTCATCAAC
>JARGOJ010001140.1 GCA_029210225.1 Planctomycetota bacterium | reverse complement strand
CAGCTTGGATAGGATCTTGCTCGACTCTGTGACCAACTGCAGGGCCGTGGTGAGGCTCACCGCTGCGTTCTCAGAGCGCTCGAAGCGGTCTTCCTTAAAGATCTCGCTGGCCAACTTATAGCGTTGTTTGGCCAGAGCAATAGCGTTCTCACTGGTGGCGGAGATCTTGATGACCTCGGGAACCTTTGGCTTGGGTTTCGCGGCCATTTTTGCTGGGGGCAAGCTAGCCGCTGGGGCTTTGCTGGGCGCGACTTTGATCTCTTTTTTAGGAGTGGGTCCAGGCTGCCTCTTGGTCTCTGGAAGGATCTTCTCAAGCTCTCCGAGGTTGCTGTAAGCCCAGTAGCCGAGGGCGAGGATCACTATGAGTGAAAAGCAGCCAGAACCACGCTTGCTTCGATAAATGTAAACATGGTCTGAATGACAATTGGGGCAGACCTGGGAGCGCTTCCGACCTCGGGGATACCATGTATAGCCGCAATCACCGCATGCGTTTTGAGATCCAAAAATCATGAACAATCCTCTGCTGGATGCATTCTCTTAGCAAATTGATAAGCATTGATTTTAATAGGTAGGGCCTCGTTAGACGGAGCCATTCCAAATAGATCTAAAATACTCCGATAGTTTTTGCGACAGGCTTCTTGCCTTTTCACTGCTAGGGGCAGACCGAGGAGAGTAACTGTGGGTGAGATTTGGTAAAGCACGGATTGCCTCGGAATACTTGTCGGGAGAGACTTGAAGGCAGTCTTGCATATCGAGCATTTTGAGGGTCTTCAACTCTGAAATGACTTTGAGGCAGGCATCGCTCACTGCCCGAGAATAAATCAACAGGTTCTCAAGATGCGGCAAAGATAAGAGTTGATCGATGCCTTTGTCGCTTATCTGATTGCAGTGAATATACAAGGCGGTCAACTCGGGAATGTATTTTAATCGAAGCAAATCCTCGTCGCGCACATGGGCGTGATAGTCAATCGTAACCCGTTTCCATTGCTCAGGACTTGGGTGCCTATCCAAATATTCCTGAGCCTCCTTCAAGGACATCTTCAAGATCGCATCAGTGATGGGCCATTGTGGGAATAAGCCGTGCTCCAATTGCCCGAAGAAGCTCACCGCCTCGGCTCGCTCCGGGGAATCGGCGAGGTATGTGACCCGATACTCACGCTCGGGCTCTTCGCCGTGTGAGCTGGTCAAAATAACCTGCCTTCTCTGGTCGGTCCCTTCGTTTTTGTAGACCTTCTGGCCGATCATCGTTGACTTTGCAGTCATTGAATCTCCGTTTTCTCTCTTCGATTTAAACTATCATATTGGAGCCTGTATTCCTGTCGTGATTGGAACGGCGTTCGCTGTCGAAATAGGGTTGGTCTTGTGTTTCTGTCCAAGGAAGAAGGTTCTCTCCGATGTTCAAAAGTGTCTTGATGGCTGTGGATGGTTCAAGCCGGGCTCTCAACGCAGTGCTGCAAGCTTGGGAGTTAGGGCTCTTTACCAACGAGAGCGCAATCACGCTTTGCTCGGTGATTGATGAAGGGTATCTGGCGGACTTTCCTTTTTGGAACCCCAACGAGGACCAACGCCTCGACTTTGAAGCCCGTGTCTTAAACACTTGCCTCGATCCAGTAAGAGCCAAGCTCGAAGAGCTCGGTGTCACTTCCATTAAGACTTTGACTGTTCATGGTGACGCGGCGAAGGGAATCGTTGAGGCCGGAGCGTCTTCAGAGCTGATTGTTATGGGACGACGAGGGCTGAACGCCGGGAAGCGTCTCTTCCTCGGCAGCACCGCTCGGCGAGTTCTGGCTTTGTCGAAAACCCCCATACTCATAGTCCCAGACGCGACGGGCAAAGCTCCCATAGCTAATCCCCGGGTCGTTGTGACGCCCATCGATTTGGATAGCCCCTGGCAATCCACGTTGCGAATGGCCAAGACCATCGCCGAGGCTTGGAATGGGCGCATTGTCCTCTCTCAGTTCATTGACTTGAACGAATTCATCAGTCGGGAGAGCGCGGGCGCCTTCTCTTCACGGGGGACGAAGCTGTTCTTGGACTTCAAGGATCATCAGGAGGAGAGCTTCGAGCGCCTTCAAGGGATTGTGAAGAAAGCCAAATCAGAGGGTCACAATGTTCGCGGTGAGCAGCTCCATGAGTCGATTGAGGCCGGGATAAGTAAACATGTTAAGCAAGCCGAGGCCTCCCTGATTGTCGCGGTATGCCTAGCTTACGAAGGCGCGGGAGCGGTGTGGTGGCGTCGGTCTGTGAGCTTTAGAATCCTCAACAACTGTCAGATCCCTGTCTTGTTCACGAAAGCTCAATAGCCCTTGTTTTAACGGATTAGCTCTATAGACTTGGCGACTTCGAGTCCAATAGAGACCATGCCAAAATCGACGGCCGAACGTCAGTGCAGCCGAATGAGATGGCCTTTGTCAATGAGAACGCGTCCTGAAAAGCGACGATTCCTAATATGAACGATGAGTCGAGGAAAGCCGATGTCTAAGAAAAATCGTAAGCGCCAACGGGCTCCGGTGGGCGCCGCTCCAGACGTCCTCGGTCCATCCTTAAACACAGTCAAGACAAGCGTTCAGATTGTCGACTTCAGCGCGAAACACTATGAAGAGAAGCCAATCACGGCCCTGTCAGATTTGAAGCCTTACCTCGAAAAGGACAGCGTGACCTGGGTGGACGTTCGGGGCTTAAAATCCGAAAAGAAGATCCGCCAACTGGGTCGGATCTTTGGCCTCCATTTACTGATGCTCGGGGACATCG
>JARGOJ010001139.1 GCA_029210225.1 Planctomycetota bacterium | reverse complement strand
AAATTGGAACCCTCTCCACGAGATGACCGGCGAAAGCGTCCCGCCATCCTGGAAGAAATTCCTCAATGACCTCTAAGCGTCGTTGAGAGAATGGAAATTTCAAACTGGGTGAAGTTCGCAAAGAACCCCTGAGTCTAATGGCTCGGGGGTTTCCTCATTCAGCGCTATGAAACGGAGAAGAGATCAGCGCTCATAAATTGGTAGCACGCCGTCGTCTAAGGTCATGATTTGGACGGCCCACGCGGTGTTCAGCAGGGTGCCATCGGTCCCTGGGACATGAGAGTCTGAGCCGCGAAGAAAAGCGCCGTTACGCTTCTGACGCTTGAGCAGCTCAGCGAGGATCGCCTTGCGCCATTGCGCGCCTTGCGCCCCGCCAATCTGGTGCATAACTTGGGCTGCGTAAAAGTGTCCGTAATAGAAGAAGTGCACCTCTTCCTTCGCCGGCGGCCGGAACTTTTGAATGTAATCTAGAGCGCGCTTGAGGTTGTTTCCCCTGTAGGTCCCCAGGGAATTCAACACACATGCTGACGCGGCGGTGATCGCAAAAGTGGGGGTGTCACTTCCTTCTTGGAAGCTAATTTTGCCGAGCTTGAGCGAGTAGACAAAGCCGCCGGTTTTCTTGTGTTGTGAGCGAAAAATATAGGTCTCAGCCTTACGGAGCATCCTCGACGGAATAGAAAAGCCCGCGTTTCTCGCTCCTCTGAGCGCCTGAATTTGAGAGATCGTCGTTGAGGCTTCGTCTTCAGTCATCATCGAGTTGCCCGGAGGAGGCCTGCGGTAGAGGAAGTATCCAAAGCCACCGTTTGGATGTTGACTGAGTAGCGATGCTCGAATCGCTCGGGGAATAGCCTTAGCGATACGCTCATCTAGCTCTCGACCGCATTCTCCATAGACTTGGGTTAGGAGAAGGAGGGCGTAGCCATGGTTGTGAATTTGAGAGTAACCGGTCCCGTTATCGTCGAAGAAATGTCCACGCGGGCGCTGCTGAGCGAGAACATAGCGCACAGCGTTCATGATGTTTTCAGCGTACGGGCCTCGGCGCGGAGTCGATCCGGTGGAGAGCAGTGAGAGCGTAGCCATGCTCGTGATGGCGAGGCGATCGCTCTTACCCCAACAGCCCACATTGCTTTGCTGCTTAGAGACGAGGTAATCGCAACTTTTCTGTATAGCGCGCTGCAGCTTTTGATTTTTTAAAGTCGAACCACTTTGCCCAGGGCTCCCCTGACGTATGAGTAGTACGAGGGCGATGGCAAAGATCGTGCTGGCGACTTTGCTGCGGGTACGTTTTTTGGCTTGGGGATCCGAGGTCACACCCATCTCGCTCTAAACAGACAAGTTCTTGGGATATATTCTAAAATCGTCTCATGATCTTCGTAGACATCATCCATTCTCGCAAGACGTCCTCGGAAAGCTCCAAGTTCCGTTGATCTATGAAAGCTTTGCAAGGCTTTTACGCAATCGACGATAGACTTTATCTCACAACGGAGTCAAGCTTGATACGATGGTATGAATTGGAGAAGATTTTACAGAAGATTCAATGTGGATTCCGAGCTTGAATGGGCGATTTTCCCAACTTAACAGCGTGCTTGAACTGTCGCATACTCTATAAACCGGAGCAGCTCCGTGGGCCAAACTGTGTCAAATGCGGCGCAAAACTCCAGGAAGCTCCCGAGGCCATCGTTCGAGCCAAGCACCGCGCCAAGAAAAAACGACGGCTTGAAAAGAAAAACAGCGACCCGGCCGCGACCCGCAAGGACAAGACCCTAGGCAGGCGCTCCACCACTCAAAAAGTGGACATGCCCAATGTTGCTCCCCCACCTCGCTCCCGTTTTCAAGATAAAGACAGTGATAGCGATTCCCTCAACGTGATCAAAAAGGTCGCGACCACCGACGAATTACTCTCCGCCTTAGAATCGGCCCCGATTCCCGACGAGAAGGCGCCACGAACCCCCAAAGCAGGCCGAGATCGAGGCCGCGCCAAGAAGAAACGAAGCAAGAAACCCGACGGCTCTCTCTTTATTCCCCTTGATACCTTCGTCGATAAGCGCGGCGAACCGGGGATCCCAGGAATCGGCGGCACCCGTGCTGTCCCTGCCGATCTCTTCGGCGCCAGCGGGCAAATCGGCGATTCTGGTATCACCGCTCAGACTGAAAAAGCACGGCGAGGGCAGCTTGGAGATTTAGAGGAGAATGTTCACTTCGGCGACTACGAGCTCAACCAGGTCCTCGGTCGCGGAGGTATGGGTGTTGTTTACAAAGCGACGCAACGGAGCCTCGGGCGAGAGGTTGCGTTGAAGCTCATGAGCTCGCAGAACATCGCCGACGAAGACCGCATTCGCTTTCAACGTGAAGCGAAGGCTGCGGCCCGACTTCATCACCCAAACATCGTGCCCATTTTTGACATCGGTCAGCACAATGGGCACGACTACTTCACCCTCGAACTGATCGATGGACAAGACCTCCACAAGCTCGCCATGGAGCGGCAGATTACCGAGCGCGACGCGATGGAAGCCGTCCGCAAAATCGCCCTCGCTATCCATTACGCCCATGAACAGGATGTCATTCACCGGGACATCAAACCCCACAACATTCTCATCGACAAGTCCGGAGAGCCTCATGTCACCGACTTTGGTTTAGCCAAGGACCTTCAGGATGCTGTCAATTTGACCACCGCCGGAATCGCCCTCGGTAGTCCTCCGTACATGCCTCCAGAGCAAGCGATGGGGAAGTACGATCAGGTCGATGCCGTGTCAGATGT
>JARGOJ010000075.1:9184-16531 GCA_029210225.1 Planctomycetota bacterium | reverse complement strand
AGGCGCGGCTTGGGAAGTGAGATCCTGAATGACGAAGAAGCCATCTTTGAAGAGCGATGTCTTGCGAAATCGACCCTTCCCTTTTTCGAGGACAAAACCGTCCGGTGTTTCGGGGCCACAAACTTTAGCCTCAATTTCAGATTCTTTTAAAGCGCCAATTAACTGCTCTAGATCGGTTTTTAGTCGATGCGATCGAGCAAAGAGAGGTGGCGCCTCGTTACAAACCTGACAGACTTCCTTTGTCTTTTCTTCGCCAAATTTCTCTAGCCAAGATTGACAAAGAGCTTCGGGGAGGGAGTAGAGCAGAGACAGTCGGGCGCCGAGAGATCGCCCGGCAATCTCCATAAAATCCGCATCCAAGCGAGCGATCTGCTGCTTTGGCAAGGGCACGGCAAGACCGGCTTGAATCAGGGCGTCGAAGTCTTCGCCGCGAGGACCAATCTCGACGATGTGAGCCCCGAGGCTCTCAAGGGCCTTTTCGGCTTTCTCGCTGGGTTTCTTGCCGCCAAAGAGGCCTTTGATATGAGGCCAGAGCTCGGCCGCTTTATCTCCTTGCAACAAGCGAGCGGCTCCAAGCTCAAGGGCGCTGACAAACTCGATCTTGGCTTTTTTCAGCAGACGACGGGAGCTTGATGAGAGCAGAGCGTGGAGACAGCGCCGGTGGCGGATGACGAAGGACGCTAGGTGGGAAATCTCGGCGCGCTGTCGGGGATGGACAGAGGATAGGGTTTGATCGAGGAGTCGGGGGTAGGCTTGCTTGCTGGTTTCAAGCTGGATGAGCAGGCGATGGACTTTTTGCAGGGCCCGACTCATTCGCTCTTGTCCTGACTGGGGGCCGGGCTCTGTTCTGGCTTCAGCCCCTTATTCTTGCGTTTCTCTTTGCGCTTCTTCTGACGCAGGGAGACCTTGGCCTTGGGCTTCTTCTTGCCTTTGTTCTTGTCTCGGCTCTCTTTACGCTCTTGGCGTGCGGCCAAGCCCTTCCATTGGACCTTTCGGGCTTCTTGCTTCTTGCGCTTTCTCTTCAACGCTTTCTTTTCTGCCTTGGACAGCCCGGGGTCTTGGTTGTCGCTGGTGGCTTCGGAGTTGGTGCTTGCTTGAGCGTTCTTTGGCTTGCCTTGATCTTCGGGTTTAGCCTCTTGAGCCTCCTGAGTTTCTTGCTTAACGAGTAGCTTCTTCGGAGTTTTGTCTTTGCCTTTGCGCTTGTTTTTGACCTTGCTCTTCTTTTCGCCTTTGCTCTTCTTCTCCTCTGGCTTGGCTACTTCCTCTTGAGGCTTTGTTTTGTAGCGGCTTTGCTTTTGGTGCGGTTGCTCTTCCTCCGAGCGCAGGGTCTGGCCTCTGTGATCGAAGTTGAGGTCTTGGAGCCAGGAGCGTTCGTATTCGTGCTCTTCCTCGAAGTCTCTGGTTTTGAAGAGGCGCTTGAGAACCAAGGTTGCGTAGGCACCAGGGGGGAGTTCGAACTCGATGGTGAGCTTCTTCTGGTATTTGTTGCGGTCGTCGGTGTCAATCTCGGAGACCTTGAGGTTCTTTGGGCGCAGCATGATGGGGCGGGGGACTTCGAGGTAGAAGGCTGAACGAAAGTCTTTGAGGGCGAGGCGTCTCTGCTGGATGCCTTCGGCCCTGAGTGTTTTATTGAGCGCTTTCTGGAGGAACTTGTCCTTGATCATGGTGCCGTCGTTGAGCATGGGGACATTGAGGGTCTCTAGCTCTTTGAAGGTGCGCTCGTACTGAGCTTGGCAGTCTTTCCAGAAGATGTGCCGATCGCAGGAGTAAAAGGACTGGCAGAGGTTCCATGTCGGGAAGCGATCTTGGAGGAAGCGCCCGACCATTTCATTCCAGAGATAGGCCTGATAGGCGAGGAGGTGAACGGCGCGGAGGCGGGAGGGCATGCGGTCGAGGACCGTCCTGAAGTCCCCTGGGTGTCGCCTGAGGTCTTCTAGGATCGATTGATTAGGGCTACCTCGGACCTTGGCGCAGATGGTGGACCACTGACCCCAGTAGCGGCGGATGATGGCTTTTCTAGATAGCTCGGCGCCAGGATCGAAGTGTCCAGGGACGGCGATGAGTCGCTGGAGGGCACGTTCGTAGTTGCCCATGATCATGTCGCGAGCGACGAAGCCTTGGCCAGCGCGGATAGAGCCGAAGCGTTGGTCGTCGTAGTAGTTGGCGAGGCCGACTTTTTCGAGCTGCTTTGCGTGGCTTACGGCTTTGGTAGCGTCGTCGGGAACGAGCTCACGAATGACGATGGTGAACTTGTTGCCGAGGAGGTTCTTGGAGCTGAGGGGGTTTTTGGCGCGTTCGATGAAGGTTGTGTGGAGGCCAGGGATGCGCTTTTTGATGCGTCGATTTTTGAGGGCGACGTATTGGGTTGAGATGGCTTGTTTGTCTTTGAGTCCGGCGTAGGTGATGTCATCGCCTTCGAGCTCTGTGGCTTTGCGGATGAGGTCGATGGCCTCGAAGCTTGTGAGTTTGCGCTTGCGGACTTTGTAAATGGAATATTCGCCGTCGGGGTCGCTGTCCCAGGTCGCGAGTTCGTCGACTCGGAAGTCTTCTGGGATGGATTTCGTTTTCATGTTTCGACTTGGTTCTGCTTGGATAGGGAGAATTTAGGCGAGGGGGCGACCTGGTTGGACCAAATCACCCCCTCACAGGGATCCTCTGCCACAAAGGCGAGGTTCAACATTTTAAGCCATGTTCTTGACCGTTTAGAGGGCTAAGCTCGAACGGGTGATTTCAAGAATTGGTGGCGGCAGTTGCAGCGGCTTTCAGAGCTTCGACTTTGTCGGTCTTTTCCCAAGGGAAAATATCGCGGCCGAAGTGACCGAATGCAGCGCTTTGTTTGTAGATAGGCTGCTTGAGCTTGAGCTCTTTGATCAACTTACCAGGTGTGAGGGGGAAGTTCTCACGGATGAGGTCTGTGAGACGCTCGTCGGAGAGGCTCCCTGTCCCGAAAGTATCGACGTAGATAGAGACGGGCTCGGCGACACCAATGGCGTAGGCAAGCTGAACTTCGCACTCATCGGCGAGTCCTGCTGCGACGAGGTTCTTGGCGATATAGCGAGCCGCGTAAGAGGCTGAGCGGTCGACCTTGGAAGGATCTTTGCCCGAGAATGCGCCGCCGCCGTGACGGCCTTTGCCGCCGTAGGTGTCGACAATGATCTTGCGGCCTGTGAGTCCAGCGTCGCCTTTTGGGCCACCGATCACGAAGCGTCCGGTTGGGTTGACGTGAATAATGGTCTTATCGTCGAAGAGCTCTGGGGGGCAGATCGGCTTGATGATCTTCTCAAGGACCTCTTTGCGAACTTGCTCAAGGGTGACGCTCTCGCGGTGTTGAGAAGAGATCACGACGGTGTTGATATGAGTAACTTTGCCGTCGACATACTCAACAGTGACCTGAGATTTCACGTCAGGGAGAGCCCATTCGAGGTCGCCGCTGTTGCGAAGCTCGGCGTGTTTTTCGACGAGGCGGTGAGAGAGGTGAATGGCGAGAGGCATGAGGACCTCGGTCTCATTGCAGGCATAGCCAAACATGAGTCCCTGGTCGCCGGCGCCTTGTTCTTTGTGAAGTCCGTCGCCTTCGTTGACGCCTTGAGCGATGTCAGGAGACTGACGATCAAGGTGAACGAGGACAACGCAGTTCTCGGCGTCGAAGCCAATCGTCGGATCGGTGTAGCCGATTTCGCGGATGGTGTCGCGAGCGATTTGGGTGTAGTCAACGATGGCGGTGGTGGTGATTTCTCCAGCGATGACGACGAGTCCGGTCTTCACTAGAGTTTCGCAGGCCACACGACCGTTGGGGTCTTTGGCGAGGATGGCATCGAGAATGGCGTCTGAAATCTGATCAGCGACTTTATCAGGATGCCCATTGCCCACCGACTCGGAGGTGAAGAGGTGACGAGTGGATTTTGAAGTGGACATAGAACAGTCTCCTTTCTGGGGCGCCCAATATTAGCGGCGCGAAAGCTTCGGCAAATCAACGGAGTAGCGTTGATAGTTTCTCTATCGTTTTCTTCGTGGCGCCACGTTTGAGTTCAAGTGTCGCCCGAGCTTCGGCTCCCAGAGCCTTACAACGATCTGGATCATTGAGAAGAGCGGCAAGGGCATTCGTTAATGCTTTTGCATCTTCAACCTGGAGCGCGGCCTCGCGCGCCAATAGATCATCGACACTTTCTTGAAAATTGAAACAGTGAGGACCAAAGAGGACGGCTTTTCCCAAGTTAGCGGGTTCGAGGATGTTTTGGCCGCCGTGAGGAATCAAACTGCCGCCAACAAAGCAAAGATCAGCAGCGGCATAAAGTCGGCCCAGTTCGCCCATCACATCCACGAGGATGATGGGGCGGTCCTCACTAGAGATATTTTGAGTCGGAATATTGGAGAAGAGCAGACATTTTTCGCCCGCCCCAATGATGTCCTTCTCAATCTCAGGGGCTCTCTCATTATGCCGAGGAACCAAAATCAGCCGTAAATCGGAGTGTGTTTTACGCAGCTCAAGAAAAGACTCCATGAGGAACATCTCTTCTTTGGGATGGGTGCTGCCACCAAGAAGCACAGGAGCGCTCTCGGCGATACCGAGGCGTTTACGAATGGCCACTGCGTCAATATCGCCGGGAGATCGGACGCAGTCATACTTCATTGAGTCGGTCACGGACAGGCGCTCGGGGTTCACCCCGAGGCTGAGAAAGCGCTCAGCGTAGCTCTCCGTTTGGACGCAGTACAGGGCGACGTTCTGGAACATCGACGAGACAATCGCTGGGGCTAAGCCATAGCGTCGTGCGCTGCGCTCGGAGATGCGCCCATTGATCACCGCCACAGGAATGTTCTTGCGATTGGCATACCTTAGGAAATTTGGCCAGAGCTCTAACTCGATAAGAACAATGAGCTTAGGGTTGATTCTCTTGACGATACGCGAGACCGAGAAGGTGAAATCAATCGGGAAGTAGAAGACCTTGTGGTCGGGGTAGTTCTTCACCGCCACTTCCTGCCCTGTACTCGTCGTCGTTGAAATGACAATCTCAGTGTCAGGAAAGGCCTCAGACAAGGCTTTCACGAAGGTCTTGGCGGCCAGGATCTCCCCCACGGAAACACCATGAACCCAGATGCATTGCTTCTCGCCAAGCACAGGCAAATCAAAGCCCAAACGGCGGCGCAAACCCCGAATATGACGCGGCCTTGTGATCGCCTTGTAGACCAAGAAGGGCGAGGCCAGACAAACGACGAAGAGATAGAGACAATTAATTAAAAAACCCACGATGGTGCCTAAATAGAGGTAGGGGCAGTCATCCGGACACAGCGTCTGGACGCCCGGTTTTTTATACCCTGTGGTCGAACATAAAACCGTAGACGAACACCAAATCCCGGGCAGACACGGGGTCTGCCCCTACGGGGTTTTCGCGTTGCTATGGGCTCCAGCCCGGTTTTTTATACCCTGTGGTCGAACATAAAACCGTAGACGAACACCAAATCCCGGGCAGACACGGGGTCTGCCCCTACGGGGTTTTCGCGTTGCTATGGGCTCCAGGATATATGAATGGCTATGTAGGGGCAGACCCTGTGTCTGCCCGGGATAAACCAACATCTCTCGATTGTCATTTTTTCTGATTTGTTGCATGACCAGAATGAAGGAAAACGGCCATTTGGAACCCACTGGTTCGGCAATCCGGCCTGTGTTTGTTTTTGGATTTGCTGTTTGCCCTCGGTTTGTTATTCGCCCATTACTTCTTCCCGCAGCACTTCTTGTATTTCATGCCCGAGCCGCAGGGGCAAGGCGCGTTGCGGCTGACTTTGGGTTGTTTGCGACGTTCGGGTTGCTTCTTCTCGGTGCCAGCGGAGCCTGCGTAGGCTTCTTTCTCGGTTTCCTCAGCGCGTTCGGCGCGTTGCTCGGCATCCCAGTTGTTGTTGGTGCTCTCCGAGGTGATGTTGTAGTGGTCTTTGTGTTCGAGCTCTTGCTCTTTGGCGAGGCGAACGTGGAAGAGTAGGTCGGAGATTTCGTCGGCGATGTTCTCCCACATTTCCTCGAAATACTCGTAGCCGCCGCTTTTATATTTGACCTTGGGATCTTCCTGAGCCCAGCCATGGAGGCCGATGGACGATCGGAGTTGATCCATCGCGTGGAGGTGATCTTTCCACTTCTCATCGATCTTTTCGAGGAGGAGAAAGCGCTCCAGCTCGGTCATTTCTTTCTCGCCGATTTCTTCTTTGCGCTTGGCGTAAGCGGTTTTGATTTCGGCCCAAATTTTGTCGCCGATTTCCGCGGCGGTGTTCTCGGCGATGTCTTTGGGGAAGATGCGGAAGTCGTACTTCTTCTTGCACCAATCACAGAGCGCGGAGAGGTCCCAGTAGATGCGTTCGATCTTCTGGTTGCACCAGCGTTCCATGGCGCTGTCGAGGGTGATCTCGAACCAGCGTTGGAGGATGCGTGTCAGGTCAGCGGATTCGAGGACCGCTTGGCGCTCTCCGTAAACAAGCTTGCGTTGCTCGTCCATGACGGCGTCGTATTCGAGGAGGTTCTTACGCATGTCGAAGTGATGGCTTTCGACTTTCTTCTGAGCCTTTTCCACGGCTTTGGTGACCATGTTGTGAGAGATCTCCTGGCCTTCTTCCATGCCGAGCTTATCGAGGAGCCATGTGACGCGATCGGAGGCGAAGATACGCATGAGGTCGTCTTCGAGAGAGAGGTAGAAGCGTGAAGAGCCAGGGTCACCCTGGCGCCCGCAACGGCCTCGGAGCTGATTGTCAATGCGTCGTGATTCGTGGCGTTCGGTGCCGATAATGTGGAGGCCACCGAGGGCTGAGATGCTCGTGCAGAGTGGGCTTCCTGAGTATTCTTTGCCGTTGGCTTTGAAGTCGACCAAGATTTCCCGGTGCTCCCATTCGTCGTAGAGGGAGATGTTGGTGGTGAGCATGCGCTTCTTTTGGAAGCCGATGAGCTTCTCATAGAAGTCGGAGTCGCCGAGCTTGAGGTCTTTAGGTGCGGCTTTGTGCTTGATCCAGTGTTCGAGAAGCTCTTTCTCCGAGAACTTACCGAGGACGATGTCGGTGCCTCGACCCGCCATGTTGGTGGCGATGGTGACCCGGCCGATTTGTCCGGCGACTTCAACGATGGAGGCTTCCCGTTGGTGCTGCTTGGCGTTGAGGACGTCGTGTTTGATACCTCGGCGCGTGAGCATTTCAGAGATGCGCTCGGAGTTCTCAACGGAGACGGTTCCCACGAGGATGGGGCGTCCCATGGCGTTGACCGCTTCGACTTCGGCGCAGACAGCGCGGACCTTCTCGCGCAGTGAGCGATAGATAACATCGCCGTTGTTCTTACGACGGAGTGGCCAGTTGGTGGGCATGGCGACGGCGTCGAGG
>JARGOJ010000075.1:3998-9174 GCA_029210225.1 Planctomycetota bacterium | reverse complement strand
GGTTGTAGATCTTTTGGAATTCTGCGGCTTCGGTCATAGCTGTTCCGGTCATACCGGCGAGCTTAGCGTAGAGGCGGAAGTAGTTTTGTAGGGTGATGGTGGCGAGGGTTTGAGTCTCGTCTTTAATCTTGAGCCCTTCTTTGGCTTCAATGGCTTGGTGGAGGCCGTCGGACCAGGTGCGGCCTTCCATTTTGCGGCCAGTGTTCTCGTCGACGATGATGACTTCGCCGTCTTCGACGAGGTATTGCACGTCGCACTTATAGAGGTTCTGGGCGCTGAGGGCCTGTTCGATGAAGTGAGGCCAGTCGTGGTTTTGTGGGTCGTAGAGGCTGCCTCGACCGAGCATCTTCTCGGCTTTACCGATACCAGTCTCTGTGAAGTAGACCGAGCGGTCTTTTTCGGAGTAGACGAAGTCCCAACGATTTTCAATGTCGGTGACTTCCTTCTCTTCTTTGAGGGCGGTTTCTTCGAGGGTTGGTTTGAGGACACCTTTCAGGCGCTTGGCGATGGCGTCGGCGGTGTAGTAGGCGTCGGTTTGCTTCATCGCGCCACCGGAGATAATCAGCGGTGTGCGAGCTTCGTCGATGAGGATGGAGTCGACTTCGTCAATGATTGAATAGTTGAGGTTGCCGAGGACCCCGTTGAGCTCGTTGACGCGTTCGAGCTTGGTGACTGGGGCTTCTTCATCGGTGCCTTTGGTGACTTCGATGCGGCGAAAGCGACCTTGAACCTGGCGGTTGAGCTCTTGCTTCATGTTGTCGCGGAGGTAGTCGAAGCCGAATTCGCTGTTGGTTCCATAGGTGATATCGCAGGCGTAAGCGTCGCGGCGATCTTCGTTATCCATATGCGACTGAATGACGCCGACGGTGACTCCGAGACCTTTGAGGAGGTTGGCGTTCCATTCGGCGTCGCGTTTGGCGAGGTAGTCGTTGACGGTGATGACGTGAACACCGAGGCCGGGGATGGCGTTGAGGTAGCAGGGTAGGTTGGCGACGAGGGTTTTACCTTCACCGGTGATCATTTCTGCGATGCGGTTTTGGTGGAGGAAGGTTCCCCCGAGCATTTGAACGTCGTAGTGACGGATGCGAAGGGCGCGCTTGGTGGCTTCCCGCATGGCGGCGAAGGCGTGGGGGCGAATTTCATCGAGGACCTTGTCTTCGATTTTGCGGTAGGCCTTACAGGCTTCAGCGGCTTCGTCCGAGCGGAATTCGGCGCGTTTTTTTAGGATGTCATCGATGACTTTTTGGCCGCCAGCGGCATCGATTTTCTCTTTGAAGACGCCGCGAAGTCGCGTGGTTTCTTCTCCGAGTTCATCGTCGCTGAGGGATTCGTAGTGAGCCTCCAGGTCGTTGATGAGGGCGATGTGTTCGAGGTTCTCTTTGATGACGCGTTCGTTGCGGCTACCGAAGAGTCGAGTGTAGGCTTTACCAATACCGTTGGCGATGCCTCCTAGGACTTCAACCTCTTTCAGGTGATCCCAAATACTCAGCTTCCCTGCCATGATGACCTCGTTCCGTCTATTATTATTCTGTTCTCTGGGCGTTGTGCGTCTCAAAAAAGAGGTGACTCAGGGATGAGATGCGATGACTTAAGCAGCAGACGCCGATATATGATCATTGGATTTTGAAAAATTCGTAGAATTTTAGGGCTGAAAACGAGACTCGTCAATCGTTGACCTTGCTATGTCTTGTTGTTTCGGACCTTTCCGGTATCTTTAAAGCTAGTTAACTTTGTGTCTATTGGAAGGCTCAGGGGAGAACTTAACGATTCACTCCAGGAGGAACCCGGTACTTATTTACGTAAGTAAAGAGGTTCCCCGAGACTGTATTCATGACTGAAGACCAAATTTTACAGTGTCTTGACTGCCAACAGGATTTCGCTTTTTCTGGGCAGGAACAAGAATTCTTTGCTGAAAAGGGCTTCTCTGCGCCCAAGCGTTGCCGGGAGTGTCGGGCTGCGCGCCGGGATCGTCGCAAAGGAGAAGGCGGCTCTCGTCCACAAGGTGGTGGCGACGGTGGCGGTGGTGGCCGTGATCGAGGTCCCAGAAAACCTCGCGAGATGCACGACGCTGTCTGCGCTGAGTGTGGCATTGATACTCAGGTGCCCTTCAAGCCACGGGAAGACAAACCTGTGTTTTGTCGGGATTGCTTCCGCAATCCTCGGTGATGCCTTTTTTTGAAGGTCTACTGCAACTCTGTCTCTCCAGTATGCGTCCTATGATTCCCTAAGAAGCTGCGATTTTGGACATTCGCTTCAAAAATCGCAGCTTTGATCAAGCAATTCCTCGCGATGGAAAAGCAAATAATTTGTTGTTGAGGAAAGTGAAATGGGTTTTCTAGGACTAGTATCTGTATTGATAGTTTCCGATGTTGGGAGAAGAGGTTGATCATGCCCAAGTATTTTTTCCTGTCCTTGCTCTGCTTGAGCCTCTCTACCACTCCAGTGTTCGCGCAGGGGGTGGAAGAGGAGAAAGAAGAAGAGTCGGGACCTCTCGATAACATCAATTCAGAGTTGCACGACTTCCTCAATTTAGCCCTTGAAAACGGCCAGTTGAAGCTCAATCGACCTCACTGGAAGACCCTCCTCAAGCCCCAGGACATGGACGCAGAGTTCAAGGCTTACGTCAAGCGCTACCTCGATAGAGGCTATGACAAAGCCAAAGCTGAGCGCTGGGCCAAGAGTCATATTGCATCCCGCAAGAAGAGCAACTCTCAACGCCTCGCCGACGTCATCATTAAGAAACTCGGCACCTACGGACGCAGCTCCAGCCGCTCACAAAACTTCTTCCGCATTAGCTTTGAAGGCGGAGTGAACGGCGAGTTCCGAGATGAGAAGAACCGCTCTTTTGAAACACGCCTCGAAGAGACAACCGGGCGCAAGCGCGAGCTTCATTTCCGCGCCACCAATGAGTCGGTTCGCATCACCATTACAGAGGATGCAAAAGACCTCTTCCTGCGGCTCTCACAAACAGAGAAGAGCTTTAAAATCGTTCACCTAGACGGTGACAAGAAGCCGGTCCTCGTAAAGGCCGATTCCTTCCTCACCTTCTACAAAAAGAACTACACATACGTCGAAGAGCGTCTACTCCCTCTCCTCGGCCAAATCGGCTTCGGTGTCCCTTTTACACCGTATAACCGCGAGGTCCGCCTCTCGGTTTTGAGCGCATTGAATCCTATGACGGCCGAAGAGACCAAGCGAATCTCAGCGCTTATCGATGAGCTTGAGAACGACGATTACGAAGCCCGGGAGAAGACTCAGGCCAAGCTCGCTGGTCTCACAATGCGCTACTCAAGCTTCTTCAAGACCTACATGAAGTCAGGCAACCTGGGCCCAGAAGGACGCATGCGTCTTCGCCAAGTCTTGTCAGCAGATAAGAACCTCAAAGCTCAAGTGACAGGCATCGTAAAAGACTTCCGACTCCTCGAAGATCCTCACTATCTCATCACACTCATGGAAATGAGCGAGAAAGAAGACCGCCCAAGCATCAGTAAATCCCTCGCGAAGCTAACCAAGTCCGACCACGGAACTGACCTCGTCGCTTGGAAGAAGTGGGCCGCATCTCACAAGCCTCTGGTTGTTGTTCGCAAGAAGGTCAAGAAGGACGATGACGACGAAGATGAGGAAGAAGAAGTCGCTAAAAAGCTGAAGAAGGACAAAAAGAAAAGGCCGATCATCATTCTTGAAGAAGAAGTTGAAGTCATAAAGAAATTGCCGAAGGGCGGCATCATTATTCGCCCCAAAGTAAAAGTCGTGAAGCCCAAAAAAGTCGACAAGAAAAAGAAGAAGGTCGAAGAGAAGCAACAAGAACAAAGAGACCCTGAAGTCCCCGCTGGCAAAGCTCCTAAGAATGAAGAGCCAAAGCCAGCTAAGCCAGAGCCGGAAGAGACCCCAGGGGACGACGACTGATTGATTGTCGCTTCATAATCTGCAAATTGAATGCGGGGCCAGAATTGGCCCCGTCTTTCGTTTTTCGAGATGATTTGCTGTTCGCCGGGATTTGGTGTTTGCCCCGAAATTGGTGTTCGTCGGGTTTTGGTGATCGCCGGGATTGTTTGTTCGCCAGGATCAAACCAAATCCCGGGCAAACACAGGGTTTGCCCCTACGGGCCATTCATATAACCCCAGGCCCACAGCAACGCGGAAAAAAATGTAGGGGTAGACACAGGACCGGGCGCTCGGCCCTGTGTCTACTCGGGATTCTTTACCCCACAAATGCTAAGATCAAACAACTTCATAATTCTTTGGGAGTATGCGATTGTGAATGAGGCCGTGTTTATTGGTAAGAGCGCCAAATCTCAGAGTTTGCGAGGCTCGTTAGAGCGATTTGCTCGGTCGAAGGCTCCTATTCTTCTTGTTGGTGAGACCGGGACTGGGAAAGATCGTGCGGCTCGTTGGCTTCACGAGGCATCTGGCTGTTCGGGGAGCTTTGTTGTCATTGATGCTCGCGAGTCGGAGTCAATGCTTCACGCCCAGCTAAGAGGATATGCAGAAGGCGCGTTTACAGGTGCCCGCGGCGCGAAGGCGGGGTGCTTGGAGAGAGCCCGAGGCGGCACCCTTTACCTCGATGGAATTGACAACTTCTCGCTTCACACTCAGAAAGTCATCCTCGCGGTTCTCAGCCGGGGCGCGGTTCGGCGCCTGGGGGAAACCCGGGCTCGCCCTATCAACGCACGAATCATTGCCAGCTCTCAGCGAGAGCTTACGCCGCTCATTCAAAAGGGACAATTCCGCTTTGACCTCTACCAGCGGATCGCTGTTCTCCAACTCAAATTGCCGACCCTCCGCTCGCGTCCTCAAGATCTTCTGGCGCTCGTGAAACATTTTTTGGGTCCGAGGAAAATTTCTAGATCGGCGTTTAAGGCGCTTATTCGCTGTCCTTGGAAAGGGAATGTGAGACAGTTGAAGCAGGTCTTAGAGGTGTCAAAAGTGATGCAAGACGAAGAAACTTTGAAAGGAAGCACCCTGGAGCCGCTTCTGTTAGACAAGGACGAGTGGGTCAGAGACTCTAAAGACGCGTATCGAACTCTAAAACAACGCGCTTTCTCCGAAGAGCAGCAATTTCTCCAGGGAATTCTTGCCCGGCACCACGGCTGCACCTCAAAAACAGCCCGGGCCTTAGGCCTTTCGCGACAACAGCTCTCGCGCCGCCTAAGCACACTGAAGCAGCTTCAAAGCA
>JARGOJ010000075.1:2316-3988 GCA_029210225.1 Planctomycetota bacterium | reverse complement strand
CTCCCCAAACTTAATTCTGCATATCCGGCACAGAGCCGTTATCTCTGAATAAGCTTCTCTTCTCCTCTCCTCCCTACCTACTTACCACCTTCAAACCTCAGTTCCAGGAGAGTTCCATGTCTTCTATGTCCGAAAAAATCAGTCAGGCTGCGAGCCTGATTGCCCAGGCAAAACACCTTGTTGTATTTACCGGAGCCGGCATTAGCACCGAATCGGGCTTGCCCGACTATCGAGGTCCCGACGGCGTTTGGACGCGCCGGGACAAAGGCTTGCCTCCACCAAAGAGTCGTCGCATTGACCAAGTGTCTCCCAACAGCGCCCATATGGCCCTCGTTGAACTTCAGAACCATGGCAAGCTCGGCTTTCTTATCTCTCAAAACGTCGACAGTCTTCACTTGAAGAGCGGGATTCGCCCAGAGCTGCTCTCGGAGCTTCACGGTAATTGCCTGAGGACCCGTTGTATGGCTTGTGAGGATACTTTTCCTCGGGATCAAAGCCCGAAAGTCTGCCACTGCGGTGGAGATCGATTCAAATCGAGCGTCATTAACTTTGGCGACAATTTGCCGACCGCCGACTTCGACTCTGCTTGGACACACTCTGAGAGAGCCGATGTCTATCTCGTCATCGGCTCAACCCTGCTCGTGACCCCCGCTTCCGACCTCCCTGCGGCGGCCTTGGCACGGGGCGCTCCGCTCATCATTCTTAATCTTGGTGAGACCCCATTAGATGCTCAGGCAACGCTTCATATCAGAGGGAAGGCTGGAGAGTTGTTACCAAGGATTGTCAGCGACGCTCTTTCGTCCCTCGTCCCTTGATTTCAAAGAATTACAGCGCGCTGGACACCCATTGATAAGAGTTTGTGTATTGGGTGACTCTATGGTGTAATCAATGTAGGTTTTCCCAAGCTTTGTGTTTCGGCGTCAATAACTTCTATGACTATGACTAGCGCAGATCGAATCTTCGGGGCCGTTGCGCTCCGGAAAGATCTCTTAACAGAAGCTCAGTTTCAAGAACTGACGCGGGTTCTTGAGCATGCCCGAAACGAAGGGAAGGCGCTGCCAATCGAGACAGTCGCGACCGAACTTGGGCTGCTCAACAACAAAGAAATAGCGCTCATCTTCAAGATTCGACGGCGCTATGCTCGGCTATGTAGTCTTTGTGGCCAGGTCACTTATATCTTGCCTGAGGAGACCTCAAGTACTCCTTGTGAATTCTGCGGTCCTATTGATCCTGATGTTTCAGAGTGGGCATTGACTGAGAGTGAAGCCTACTACATTGGCAAGCGCATCGGCGATTACACCCCGATGGATAAGGGAGGAGAGGAACGAGGCGCCAAGGTTTATTTGGCGCGTCGTGACGATGAGAATCGGCTTTATGTTCTCAAGGTCCTCTCGATTGAGGTTAAGGATCGGGTCGCCTTGACCCGCTTCATTCGCGAAGTCGACATCTGCCGAAACATTCGTCATCCGAACGTCGTCTCCGTCGTGGATGCCGGTGAGTTCGAAGGTCGCCGCTACCTTGTTCTTGAGTATGTTGAAGGCCAGAGCTTGATCGATCGCCTCGAAGAGCAAGGACCCCTTCCCTGGGAGGACGCCCTCGACATACTCCTCCAGGTCTGCAAAGGCTTGGCTCTCTTTCATGATATGGGAGTCATTCACCGTGATGTGAAGCC
>JARGOJ010000075.1:685-2306 GCA_029210225.1 Planctomycetota bacterium | reverse complement strand
GAAAAAATTGTGCTAGGGCGTCAGGGTGAAGCCCGAATCTCCGACTTTGCTTTGGCGAAGGAATTGAGAGGTGGGATGTCCATCACTGATGAATCCGAATTCGTCGGGACTCCTCTCTACATGACTCCTGAGGCTGGAGAGGTCCGGCTGATGGATCAACGAGCGGATGTCTATTGCCTCGGGCTGACCTTCTACTATGTTTTGACCGGTCACCATCCCTTTGAGGGGCGTGGCCTTATGGACATCCTCAAAAAAACGGCGCATAAGGACATTGAGGATCCTCGGCACTTCGTGAAGGATCTCCCGGTGAGCTTGATTCGAGTGCTGGGGAAGATGGTCTGTGTCGATCGAGAGCTGCGTTACCCTTCAGCGCGAGAGGTCGCCCACGACTTGATGGCTCTGTCGGTTAAGGAAGATGTGTCCGTTGGAAAAGCAAACTATTGGCCTGAGGCATTTTAGTCACTGCATTGGATGGCGCGTTGTGATGGTCTCAAGGCCCCCAGGACGGCTTGTTTTTTGTTGTTGCTTGGGTTCTGACCAATGGGAATTGCGGCTCTATCTGCTTGACGGTCTTGTCTGCAAACCACAATAATAGCGTCATATATATGGATTGGATTCGCTTTTGGGGTTCCCTTGATTGGCTTCACCCCGAATATCTCTTGCTCGCGCCGTTTTCTTTGCTGGTCTTGTTCGTCCTGGAGTGGCGAGCGAGAGGGCGACGTGATGTAGTCAAGCTTGGGCGCGTCCGGACCTGGCTGCTCTTTTTCTCTCGAACAACCTTAATCCTTCTTCTCGTCTTTGCTCTGGCCGGATTGTGCATTGCCCGTAGTGACAACACAGTCTCAGTGCTTTTCTGCTTGGACCGGTCGGCGAGTATGGAGCGCGCCAAGCAAGAGTGGGCCCTCGACTGGATTCGTCAGGCCATGAGTGAAATGGAGCCTGATGACCGGGCGGGAGTGCTGGTTTTTGGCAGTGATTCCAATATTGAAGTGCCCCTGCAAACGCGCCCAGAGCTTTTAGAGCCGAGGGCTACCCTCGACAAAGAATTCACCAACATAGCCGGGGTTTTAAGGTTGGCTCAGGCCCATTTCTCCGGGGCGAATCAGCGAAAAATAGTGATACTCAGCGATGGCCGGGAGAACCTTGGCGCTGTCCTAAAAGAAGGCGCCGTGGCGCGCTCCAATGGCATTCCTATCGTGACTGTGCATTGTGAAACAGCCCCGGCCGAGGGGGAGGTCCTCGTTGAGTCGATCCTTGTTCCAGAGCGGGTCGATAAGGGCGAGCCTTTTTCAGCGAGGGTGACCATTGTTTCAGGGATGGAGCAAGAGGGGACGCTTCACTTTCAGAAGGGCGAGAATCACACCGAGACTCGGTCGCTGAAATTAAAGCCTGGGCGCAATATTGTTGAGTTGCCGCAACGCCTTGACCGCGCCGATGTTCATGTCTTCAAGGTCAGCGTCGATGCGAAGAATGACGAGAACCCAATAAACAATGTCTCCTGGGCTTTGACCGAGGTCCTCGGTAAGTCCCGTGTTCTCCTGATTGATCGGGAGCCGGAGAAGATTCGTTTGCTCGAAGGCTTCCTTAAGCAAGGAGGCTTTGAGGTCTCACTGGGAAGCCC
>JARGOJ010000075.1:0-675 GCA_029210225.1 Planctomycetota bacterium | reverse complement strand
AAGAGCTGGCCCGCTACGATGCGGTGATCATCTCCGATGTTCCGGCGACGGCCTTTAGCCGTGAGCAGCTAACCTTGCTAGAGAGCTATGTGAAAGACCTCGGCGGTGGCTTGGCGATGCTTGGGGGCGAGGAGTCTTTTGGCTTGGGTGGCTATTTCGGGACTGGAGTTGAGAAGGTCCTGCCGGTTGAGTGTGATATTCGGAACAAGGAGAACTTGCCGAGCTTAGGATTGGTCTTTGTCATTGACCGCTCAGGGAGTATGGCGGCGGGCGTTGGAGGATTGAACAACCTCGACTTGGCGAAGGAAGGAGCCCGGCGCACCTTGGACCTTTTATACAAGAAGGACAAGGTCGGCATCATTGGCTTCGATTCGAGCTATAGCTGGGTTCTGCCATTGGCGGTTCAGAAGAGTCGTTTAGACACTGAAAAGGCGCTTTCAACTCTTACTCCTGGGGGGGGAACCAATATATATCCAGGTTTTGACGCCGCTTCAAAGGCTCTGGCGACGTCGGGAACAGACTTAAAGCACTTAGTCATTTTGACCGACGGGCGCTCGACGGATGGTGACTATGAGTCGGTGATTGTTGATTGCGAGAGGAATAAGGTCTCGATCTCGACGATTGGACTTGGGGATACGGTCGATAAGAGTTTGCTTCAGTGGATCGCTGAGCGTG
>JARGOJ010001138.1 GCA_029210225.1 Planctomycetota bacterium | reverse complement strand
CCATTCCGTCACCAACGACGACACTCTCAGCGCGCTCTTTCAGCATGGCGACGAGCTTGTCAGCGACGGCTTCGTGGACCACGACGCGGCTGGTGGCGGTGCATCGTTGCCCCGTGCTACCAAAGGCGCCCTGGGCGATGCCTTCAAGGGCGAGGTCGAGGTCGGCGTCGTCCATGACAATGACGGCGTTCTTTCCCCCCATCTCACAGGTGACTTTGATACCCCGCTCTGCGGCTTGTTTGTTTAGGGCCATTCCCACAGATGTCGAGCCTGTGAAGCTGACAGCTTGGATCAACGGGTTCACAACCAGCTCGTCTCCAACGGTTGCTCCTGAGCCTGTGATGAGGTTCAGGACACCTTTTGGAAGTCCGGCTTCTTCAAAGGCCTTGACGACCTCGACGGCGGAGTGCGGTGTGAGAGAGGCCGGCTTGAAGACGACAGTGTTTCCAGCGATGAGCGCCGGGGCGATCTTCCAGCAAGGGATGGCGTAGGGGAAGTTCCAAGGAGTAATGAGGGAGACGACGCCGAGGGGCTTGCGAATTGTGTAGGTGAAGGTGCTTGGCATCTCAGAGGGGATGGTCCGGCCGCCCATGCGAAAGCCCATACCGACGAAGAAGTCCATGATGTTGGCGCCTTTGACTAGCTCGCCTCGGGCTTCTTTGTAAGTCTTGCCTTCTTCCCGAGTCATAACAGCACCCAGCTCATCGGCGCGATCACGCATGATTTGAGCCGCTCGGGCCACGATGCGCCCGCGAGCTGGAGAAGTCATGGCTGCCCAGGCGGGGAACGCGGCGTGAGCGGCTTCGATGGCCTTCTTGGCGTCTTCTCTCGGTGACTTTGGGAAGTGGCCGATGAGGTCGTCGTTGTTGGCTGGGTTTCGGTTCTCGAAGCTTTGTCCGTTTGAGGACGGGACCCATTCGCCAGCAATATAGTTGCAGTATTCAGTCATAGTTCTTCAATTCTTTCTACGGACCCTTTTTCCTTGGGTTGACACTTTGAGTAGGGATCGTTTTGCTTGGTACTGTTCCGGAGAGGGAGAGGCAGGCTCAATAAATATCCATGCCTGTGAGTAATCCCTCGATCCGGTCGCCTTTTTCGGCGATTGTCAGAACGGCCTTTCGCATCTCCGCAACATCGGCGGTGCGCTCCATGAGCGTTTGCATCATAAGAAAGCAATCGCCGCCGTCGGCGTCTTTGCCGATGCAAAGTTTGCCATGGTCCAGCTTGCGGTTCATCTTAAGGGCCCATTTGAAGTGATCCGGGGCGGCAGGACCACAGACGGTATAGATAATAATGAGCTTGTCGTCCTCAAAGTCCGAGCGTTCATAGGCTATGCGAACGAATTGGCGGCGGTCGCCGAGGAGGGGAACTTCGACCCGGTAGCCGTAGCTGCGGGGTTCGATTTTCTTATCGATGCCCTTGAGGGCGGCTTCGATCATGCGGGCGCGGAGCACTTGATCGGAGGCGATCTCGTCGTGAAGGCGGCGGGGATCAAAGCTCTCGGTGGACTTGCGCTTGCTCTTCTTTTCCTTTTTGTCAGAGGCCTCGCTCTTTGCTATGCGTTCGCTCTCGTCGATGAGGGGAGGCAGGAGTGGGGGAGGGTTGACCTCGGCTTGACTGAGAGTGGTGTGACGCCCTGAGACAGGAGGAAACTCGATGTCAACACCGCCGAGGCCGAGACGCTCTTCGATGGCGTCGATGGCCTCTCCAGCAAGTTTCCGAATGGAATCGTCGAGGTCGGTTTGGTCAAGGAAGGCGACGATGGCCCGGTGGGCTCCGGCGTCGCCGTGTTGGGCGAGGTCTCGCAGTGCGTACTTGCGCACGAGCCCGACCTTCGAGGCGAGGTCGTTGATTTTGGCTTTTTGAGAGAAGGCGTCTGGTTCGCTCATTCTAGAACGTCCACCCTTTCGACCGAGGCGACTTGTATGGGAATTACTCAGATCTTGACTTGCGGAAGCCATGGAGGTAAACCCTTAGTTTTTTGAAAATATTCAAGTTCTGTCTGGAAGTCATGTCTCATGAGCCAAGAACTCTCGGCTCAAAGCGAACCGTCCGACTCCAAATTTTCCTCTGTTTCTTATACTGTTGAACCCGCGAAGCCGTGGCCGGGTTTGAATTTGTCGGAGCTGTGGTCCTATCGGAACCTAGCTTATTTTCTGGCTTGGCGCGACATTAAACTCCAGTTTAAGCAAACCGTTTTAGGGGCCGCGTGGGCCATCATTCAGCCCTTCTCTCTCGCCGTGGTTTTCAGTTTTGTCTTCGGCTTCCTCTTTCAAATGAAGGCGCCGGGCGTCCCGTATTTAGTCTTTTTTTTCTCAGGAATGGTTCCCTGGACGCTCTTTTCACAAAGCCTTAACAGTTCAGCGAATAGCATCGTCGGCGACTCCGCCTTGATCCAGAAGATCTATTTCCCCAGGCTGCTCATTCCTTTTGCCTCCGCTCTTCCGGCTTTGGTCGATTTCCTCTTCGCCTTTGTCATTCTCATTGGCATGGGCCTCTTCTACGGCCTGGTGCCGGGCTTTCGTATTCTGCTCATCCCGTTTTTGGTCGTGCTCTGCCTCGTCATTTCAATTGGGGTCGGCCTCTGGTTCTGCGCGTTAAACGTAAAATACCGAGATGCTCGTTATCTATTGCCGCTGACTCAAACCATTTGGATGTATCTCACTCCAGTCTTTTACCCGCTCTCGATGTTGCCGGAGGAATACCAGTTCTTGTTTAGTTTTAACCCAATGGTTGGTGTGGTTGAGGGCTTTCGGTGGTGTCTCTACGAC
>JARGOJ010001137.1 GCA_029210225.1 Planctomycetota bacterium | reverse complement strand
AGAAGGACGGCGCGCTGACAATCCTTGACGCCAAGGGCAACGCCGTCGACTCAGTGATCGCCGAGTTAATCACCGCTGAAGAAGAACACCTCTTCTCGATGAACCGCCTCGCCTTTGTAAAGGCCTTGGTCGCCAAGAAGTGGCAGTTTGGAGACGCTCTCGATCTTGATAAAGAAGCCGCCGCGTCGATTCTGGGGGACAAAGAGCAGCTCAAACTCGACTCGGTGAAGGCCAAGCTCACCCTGCGCCGGAGCCGCTCAATCGGCAAAGCCTCATGCTTGGTTTTCGATGTTCAGCTAAGTGGCAAGAGCGACGAATACGGCACCAAGACAACTCTGAAGATGAACGGTGAAGTGACCATCGAAGAAAAGACCGGGCGCCTCCGCCTCCTCATTCTCAAAGGTCCTATCACTGTCAATCAAGTCCAGAAGAACGACGCTCAAACCGTCATTTTCAAGAGCGCAGGGCGTATGACCCTCTATCGCAAGATCGATTGACCCGCAGGTGGGTGTGAATGAAATCGGTTGAGAGGCATAGCAAATCCAAACGCTAGAACGAGCTGAGCTTTGGCACGGGGCTGGCCAGGACATCTTCGAGCGGTTTGAGGATCACGCCGCTGGTGCTCCCCGCCAAGACGTCGACGCCTGCTTGGTTTTTACAGCTGATGTCGGCCTTCATGCGTGTGCCATGGCGCGACTCACGAAGCTCGACAATGGTGACGGTGCAAGTCACGGTGTCGTCGACGTAGACCGGCTTTAGAAAGTCGAAGCTCATGTTTCGAGCGAGGAAATCCAATGCGCCGCCAACCCTTGTGGGAAGCGTGGCTGTGAGCAAACCCTGGATAATGATGCGCCCTTGATCATCGGGGGTCAGGTGGTGCTGACCTTCGTCTTTGGAGATGCTCGTGAAGTTTCGGGCATCCTCCATTGTGAAGCGGCGAGACCACTCTATGACGTCACCAAGTTTCATGAGTCCTACTTCTTGTGCCCAAACTTGAACTCTAAGTGTCCGTCGACCTCTTTGATATCAGTGATCCAAACCTTATAAGCGTCCCGGCGAATGCTCTTGCTTGAGGGCTTGCTGCTAGGAGTGAAGCGGTTGTTCTTACCAAAGGGGAAGGGGATGCTCTCTGGGGCGCGATAGGCAGAGTCGAGGCTATCCTTGCCGTGAGCTTTCTCAAGGTCGAGCATACGAAACGGGACGAAGTTCTTCATGGGGGCGGTTGGGTCCCCGACGTGCCAGATGAGCAAGCCGCTGCGGGGGATGCCCGTGTTGAACTTATGCTTGCGACGGTACTCAAGCAGGTAATACTCCCGGCCTTTAGGATCCAAGAGGATTTTGGCGACGGCCTTTGCATTGCCCTCGACAGATGGCAAGCGAATGATTTGCTTCGACTTTGGATCAAGCACAATCGGATCAACCCAGCCAAAGCGTTCTTTGCACTCCACGCAGAAGTGCAGAGGCCGTCTGTTTATCAAAGCCCGCCCAGGGATCTTGGGGAGGACATGAGGCGCTTTTTTGCGCTTGAGAAAGGGGAGGTTGTCTTCGAGGGTTTTACGAATCTGGTCGATGTTCTTTTTGATGATCTCTTTGGCGGCGTCTTCCCGTGATTTCTCAGGAGCCTCCATGGGGACCTTGGTGTAAGCCTTGCCCCGATGCCCAACAGCCATCACACAAAAGCAACCGAGCCCTGTACGACGTCCGAGGCCATACTTGTCGGGGAGACCGAGGACATGGCCGAACTCATGAACATGAGTGCCAATTCCCGCGAAGCTCTTTCCTCCTTCTTCCATAACATAGTAATCGTAGCTACGTCCTTTGTGAAAGAAGACCGCAGAGTGCGGCCAGAGGATGCGCCCATACTGACCCCGAGACCCAGCGTTCACGAAGGCGATGCCATCAACATTGGCGAAGACATTCTTGCCTTCTCTGGCGATGACCATATCGAGGGCCTTGCCCAGGAATTGGGGTTGTCCTCGGAGTGGGTCTGTCGCGAGCTTGTCGTAGAACGCTTTCTTTTGTGGGAGTTGAACCCAGTGATGAACCTTGCCTGTGAGTTGAAAGCGACCCGCGGAGTTCTCGTGATAGTAATCAGCCATGCTGCCGAAGACGTTATCTCCAGAGGGTGACTTCTTGTTGTAGCTGTTTCGGGAGAAGAGGCTTTGCTCCCAATCCTTAACTTTGAACTGAGGGTTATGCTTCGCGTCGGCGAACTCCACGAGGACCACGGCGAGCACAAAGCGACCAGTTTTGTGCTGAAGTCGCTTAAAGCTGCGTCGTCCCAGGCGGCCCTTAATCGTGTCGAGCCAGCCGTCCTCTTTGGCGACCTCCAGGGAGATATTGTCGCCTCGGCGTCGAGCGCTTAGGAGCTTCTGAAGGTCTTTCGGGCTCGCTATTGGTTTCCCAAAAGCCTTGGCGATGATGTCCCCGGTCTTCAGTCCCAGGTTTGCCGCCGGGCTAAAAGGCAAGACGAAGCGGACTCTGACACCTTTTGGATGCTTGGCGAGAAGCGCGCCAAAGCGCGGGGCGCGGTTCAGGCGTTGGTCGGAGCGCAGCTTTCGCTGACTGACCCCAGGGTCTTGAATGCGCTTTGCTCGATTGAGGGGAGTCGCATTCTGCGCCATCACAGGAGAGATTGTGAGCATCAGAGCGCTCAAGAGCAAGGTGACTCGAATAGGCTTTGTCATAGTTTATCCTGGGGAAACACGGGCCGGGTGGCCGTGGTCCGGCATCAATAGTGTTCGGCAAGGTTCTTGCTAAACTTTATTTGTTA
>JARGOJ010001136.1 GCA_029210225.1 Planctomycetota bacterium | reverse complement strand
GAAGAGGCCTTGAACTAAAGGACAGTATTCCGACAAAGGCGAGCTGGACCAACTTGCGAAAAGTATATTTGACTTCTCCCGCATGTCGTCCCTGTCGTTCGTATTCTACTCCAACTTGACGAAACCCTACCCAAGATCGTAATCCTCTCACGAAGCGAGTTCTCTCAGGCATCTGCTTCAAAACATCAACAACCCGACGATCCATGAGACAGAAATCACCGCTGTCCAAAGGCACCTCAATGGAAGAGATCAGTCTTAACAATCGGTAATAACTCCAATACGCCGCTCTCTTGAAAACATTCTCCTTACGTTTGCGCCGCACTGCATAGACAACTTGGTTCCCGTCCCTCCAACGCTTTATGAATTCAATGATGACCTCTGGAGGATCTTGTAAATCTCCGTCAATCAATACGACAGCATCTCCTCTGCTGTAGTGAATTCCAGCCGAGATTGCGGTTTGATGACCAAAGTTGCGGGCGAAGGACAAGAGCTTCCAATGTGGATCACGCTCTCGAATGGCACTCAGTAAGGCAAAGGACGCATCCGTCGAGCCATCGTCGACCACAATGATTTCATAGTCCATGCCCCAACTCTCAGCACTCTTAGAGAGCCTCTCATACATCACAGGAATTGTTTCCTGTTCATCGAGCAACGGAATGACCACCGAAATCATGAAGAGTCCTTAAAAAATTTAGTTAAGCCAACAGTTTTAGATCATAGATCTCTTTGCTAATAATTGAGACTTAATAATATGCTTTTTCTTACCTAGATTCCTAGCGTCAACTCTTTGCCCCAGCAAAGTTAGAAGACTCCTCTCCTATATCACAATTACTATTGCCCCTCATCTTGTCCTAGCAAACATGATTGACCTCCAACACGCAAATCCCCATACAAAAAAGGCGGGAGCCTCTCAGCAAATCCCGCCCTCATTCATTCTTATTAATTTGGCTGTTTAGAGTGAGTTCTTCCACTCCACCATACTCATGAGCACCTTCCGCGCCTTCGATCCCCGGTCACTGCCAAGAATACCCTGGTCGCTCATCGACTCAATGATCCGCGCCGCCCGCGCATAACCAATGCCCAACTTCCTCTGAAGTAACGACACTGAGCCCCGACCCGAACCAAGCACTACCTCGACCGCATCGTCAAAGAGCTCGTCGCTGCCATCCTCACGTTGAGTCTTGCGGCGCTTCTTTTTCTTCTTCTTAGGATCTTCCTTTGGCGGCGCATTCTTCAATTCAACAAGATCCTGAGCATAGTTCGGCCGGCGCTGGTGACAGATTGTCTCCAAAACCCGCTCCAACTCTTCCTCGGAGACATAAGCCCCCTTGGCTCGACTTGGCTGAGAACGACCCGGCGCCAGGAAGAGCATATCCCCCATACCGAGCAACTTCTCCGCTCCCATAACATCCAGGATCGTCCGTGAATCGACCTTGGAAGTCACTTGGAAAGCCAATCTTGCAGGCAAGTTCGACTTGATCACTCCCGTAATAACGTCGACTGAAGGCCGCTGAGTCGCAAGGATCACATGGATTCCAATCGCCCTCGACTTCTGAGCAAGGCGCATAATTGAAGCTTCCACTTCTTTTTGAGCCACCATCATGAGGTCATTTAATTCGTCGACAACCACAACGATATACGGCAGCTTCCAAGGAATCTTCTGACGCTCAAGCTCTTCAACATTCTTCAGACCCATGCGCTTAACAAGGCCCTCTTTGCCGAGCTTGTTATATTCCTTCAAGTGACGGACCCGCGCCTTCGCCAAGAAGTTATAGCGCTCTTCCATCTTCTGCACAGCCCAATCAAGCGCCGCCCCCGCATGACTCATATCCGTCACGACTGGCGAGAGCAAGTGAGGAATATCACCAAACGGCGCCAATTCAACTTGCTTTGGATCAATTAAGATCATCTTTACGTCACTCGGAGAGCGAGTCATTAACATAGAGAGAATCATTGTATTGATACAGACTGATTTTCCCGACCCCGTCGCTCCCGCAACCAACAAGTGAGGGAGCTTCGTTAAGTCGGCAATCAATGGACGCCCCGCCGTATCCTTTCCAAGGAAAAGCGGCAGCGCGATCTCTTTATCACGCCACTCAGGCTGACGATAAATCTCCGCGAAGGTCACCATCTCCTGACGCTCATTCGGAACTTCAAGACCCACCCAAGAGGTTCCCCGAATGGGCGCCTGCATACGAATCGCACCGGGAGAAGCAAGGACCAAGGCTAGGTTGTCGAGCAAGGCCGAAATGCGCTGGACCTTAATCCCCTTCCCTAAGGCCAAAGCATAGAGAGTCACGTTCGGACCGCGCTCCACATGCTCAACCTTGGCCTCAATACGAAACTCCGAGAGACACTCTTCAATCAGCTTCGACTTCTCTTCAATCTCAGCCTTGTGGAGATCAGGGTCCTGAGGCTCAGGCTCGCTCAGCAGTTCCATAGATGGAGTCTGATAAGGCTGCCTCGCTTCAAGTTCTTCTAAATCCTCTTCTTCCTCTTCCTCCTCAAGCTCTTCAAGATCCTCCTCCAAGGCCGCGATCTCCTCTTCGCTCTCATCTTCTTCAGCGAGCAGCTCGTTGTCGAGGAGGTCTTCATCGTCAAGGTCTTCGTCGTCAAGGTCTTCGTCGTCAAGGTCCTCGTCAAGAACTTCGACTTCGTCTATGTCCAGGAGCTGGCTTGGCTCCTCGGCTTTTTTAGCGCTCTCCGCCGCTTTTACAGCCGCGACAGCTTTTGCCACCTCCTCAGCTTTCGCAAGCTCAACGGCTTTTGCAATCT
>JARGOJ010001135.1 GCA_029210225.1 Planctomycetota bacterium | reverse complement strand
GTTTTGCCGCGCTTTATTGCGGGATTGCCCTGTAGAGCGTAATCGTTTGAGTTTGGACAGATGTAAACTTCGGCGTTATCAATGTATTTTCCTTGAACGAGTGTTCGGTAGACGTCGTTAATTTGCTCTTTGCTGTGTTCTTTCTTCGAGCTGGTCATATGGGGGAAGAAACGTCGGTCGTTTGAATACAGGATCGAGGCGATTCCAATGCCCCTCAAATTATTGGTACACTTTGTTTTTCCAGCTTGAGTTCTTGCCTTCATGAGTGCGGGCATAATGAGCGCCGCTAGGAAGCCGAGCACACAGATCCCCACAATAAACATGATTCCAATGATGAGTATGACCATTCCAACCCCCGACTTTTTAGCAGGCGCGCTGTTTTCGTCGAAGTCGTCATCGTAATAGTCAGCGGATGAGTTTTGGGCCACGGTTCACCTCTTTTTTATCCAAGAACACAGCCAGTATTGTAACGGAAAAGACTAGGGTTTGGACGTCAAAAGCCTAGTGAGGGTTTTGATTTGTCTTCATGCGGAGTTCATAATACAGTCTCTCCATAAGCACTTTGTTGTCGGTTTCAGCGAAGCGCACATGCCCATCTGCGAAGAGGGTATTGTAGCCATATTCGTGATTTCCGACCCAGGCCTTTGGGGCTCGGTCAACTTTATCTGCAGCGAGCATAGAATCCGACCGGGCGGATGAGTCCAGCATCCTTTTCCGGTAGGTGTAGCTTAGATGTTGATGTTCGAAGACGCTGATCTTCCCAGGTGTTTTTACGGCCCAGGCGCTAGGAGCGGCCGGTCCCTGCCAGTTCCATGTTTTGGGATCTTTGGGACGGGGACCCGGATTGTCCGGGAGAGGAAACTCGCTGCTGCTGCTGTAACAGACAAAGAGAGTTGGGTCAGTGAGGTACTGACCCTGCATAAGGGTTCTGAATACGTCGGGGATATTCTCTTCACTGTGTGCTTTGTCGGCGTCGGTCATGTGAGGAAATCTATGGTAGTCGGCGGAATACATCATCGCGGCCATACCCAGGATCCGTAAGTTGTTTGCACACGCCACTTTGTTGACTACTGGTCGCCCACCCAGTTGCGCTGGCAGGAGAAAACTGACAAAGAGACCCACGATGCAGAGTACGAAGATTATCAAAAGCCCTCTGACTATTCGAAAACCGTAGTTCCTGTGCTCTGGCAGATCCTCATCTTTGGAGTCATCTTCATAAAGGTCGTGATTTTTTCCCGGTCCCATAACTTATCTCTCATTTGCTAATAATACTTAGCGACTGTATTGGACAGGCGTTTGACAGACCGATGCTAACATAGAGTCAACTAAGAGTCTGCGATCACCAAGTGTTACTGAGGCCCCAATGGAGCGAAGTCAAGCTGAGAAGGACAAGGAGCTTTGGAAAGCTTTCAATGCCTTGGCTTATAAGAACCCGGAAGGGCGCCTCGCGCAAATTGAGATGCTCATCGAAGAAGGAGCAACGACAGGGTTTTTTGAAGACTATGAGCTGGGTCAATATAACTATGCGACGGCTGTCAGGCATTTTCTAGAAGGACGATTTTCGAACGAGCCTAGCCGTGAACGAGATCTCATTCGCAGTTTTCACACGCTCCTTCATGCCGGTCGCGCTCCTTGGACGAACCGAGCCTATGTCGGAAACGGCGGCGTAACTGCGATCTGGTGGTGCTTTGACTATCTCGGCCAAGTGATGAGTCGTCGTCGGCTCTATCAAAGTATTTCTGTATCTGTCGACAAGTTGCAGAGCGTCTATTCTCTTGTCTCTGCAATAACAGAATTGACGCCTCAAAACGATCCGGTATGGGGAACTTTTCTCGAGGGATTCTGGACTTGTTTCGTACCCAGGCTGAGGTCGCTCAATCGCTTAGAAAAAGAACTACAGCTGCAAATGAAGTCTTTTTACGATCTTGGGCTTCATTGTACTTTTCATAAGATTGGCGCAGACGCTGCTCATGCCTATTGGCTTGGAAGCCAAGCGACCCATGTTTTCGATAGCTATCACCCGATATCGAGAACATTGGACGCTCTCGTCGATTCTCAAAACCATGAGTATTTATCTCAATTATTGATCTACTTTGAAAAATCGGAAGGCATTCTTGCAGACATGAGTTTTCCACCTGAGATGCGGGAGCCCGCGCTCAAAAATGCTCTCGGTGTGTTTCTGCGGTCTAGAGAGTCACGACAATTGGCGATTGAGTTTATTCAGCGCTCAAAGTGGCTAAGGGCCTTCCTCGTCCAATCAACGTTCTTCAGTTTCGCCCTTGTTGAGAAGCGAGAGCGCCGTCTCTTGAAAGCCATGCTGAAACATGAATCCAGAAAGATGCGCCAATTGAGAGACGCTGATGGGCGCTCATTACTATTATTTGCGTGTTCTCAGAGAGTTCGAAACGAGAAGCTGATTCAATTGTTGCTCGACCATAAATTCGATCCGTTTTCGACAGACGACAGCGGCCTGAACGCAATAAATCTCGCAAAAGCTCATAAGAAAGAGGGATTGGCGAGGCTTATGACTTCCGAGCAGTGAGCGCGAATTCCTATTTTTTGGGCGCGGCTTTCGCTTCTTCAATCAGCTTATCAATGGCGCTATCAAGTTCTTCTTCATAGAGGCATTTGTAGCGAATCTGTCCCTTATGATCCAAGACGAAAATTGACGGCCAAGCATTGATTCCCCAAGCGCTAGAGATAGGACCACGGGGGGAAATGTCGCAGAAATTGCGCCAGTTCAGTTTGCTTCTTTGCTTTGCTTTCTTTAAGCGTG
>JARGOJ010001134.1 GCA_029210225.1 Planctomycetota bacterium | reverse complement strand
TTCTGCATAGCCACTTTCAGGCCACGCTTCTCAAGCAACATTCCAATCGCCGCCGCCGTCAGACCCTTCCCCAGAGAAGAGACAACTCCCCCTGTGACAAAGATGTGTTTGGTTTGGCGCTCGACCGAGCGACGTGTTCGCCGAATCATGAATCACTCCCGGCATTATTGGAATGCAAAAAAGCCCATACCGTTGCCCTAGGTATCGGTTGTTGTTTTCTGATACCTGAGAAGAAAGGCATCGTAATCGTCGCGAGTATCGATTCCTCGAACACCCTGGCCTGCTACGACTCCTACCCGAATCTTATACCCGTGGTACAAAGTACGCAGCTGTTCCAATCCCTCGGCTTCTTCTAATGGCGATTTTTCTAGGTTCGGGAACCTTTGTAAAAAGTCCGCCTGGAAGCCATAGATACCAATGTGTCGCAGGAGCACCGGCCCCCGAGCACTACGGGGGTAAGGGATGAGAGAACGAGAAAAATAGAGAGCCCGAGACTCAGCATCAACGACCAACTTCACAACCTGAGGCAAACGAGCTTCCTCTTTATCCTCAAGCTTCTCCGCCAAGGTCCCCATCGCGTCGCCATGAGACATAAGCTCCAAAAGGGTTTCTACATGACTAGGCTCAAGCTCAGGCTCATCGCCCTGGACATTGACCACAACATCGTAGTCTTCACCCCGATCCTGCAGAATCTTCGCCGCCTCCGCGACCCGATCGGTCCCCGATTTATGATCGCCCCGAGTCAACAGGGCCTCAGCACCAAAGCTCCGGCACGCCTCAACAATGGCGCTCGAATCCGTCGCGATGACAATACGATCAAGCCCACGCACTTGCTGCGCGCGTTCATAAACATGTACAACTAAGTATTTGCCGGTCTCACGAAGTAGAGCTTTTTGAGCTAATCGGCTCGATTCGAGACGGGCTGGAATAACCGCTAAGGCACGCATGATGTATTCTATCACCTCATTACCAAGAAAAAAGTGCCAGTATTAAGGCCCTCCAAACGAACGGGCATTTGACATCATCTCCCTATGGTGCTGGAATACCAACATCAACAATTAGTTTTCTCCAAAACCGCGAGGATCCAAACGTGGCGCGACGGCTGACTGCGAAAGTCGAAAGTTCCGAACAATGCCCCCTCTTCGAAAAGACCGATCGAATGACCTTCGATCTACCCGAGCTCGTCTCGGAAGAGTCTGCAGGAGTGTGTGCCATTGCAGTTGCTGATTTGATGCCAAGCATCCTCCGCGTCGCCGCAGGAGGGCGGGCCCCCAAGCTCCCTCTCTCATGTCGAGGATGCAGGCAGGGCCGCGCAAGAGCAAGCTTCTCCCTGGCCATCGACGAATCTCAGATTGACGAACAAACCCGCGCCGCGCTCATCCCGATCCTCTCGAAGATTCCGCTCTTCAAGAACCTGACAGAGCGACGCCTCGAAAAAGTTCTCTCCCTTGTATCCGTCGATACTTTTGATCCCGGACAAATTCTCATCGAGTTTGGCGCCACAAACCAACCTCTCTACATCATGATTAATGGCGAAGTTGAAATTCTCAAGCCAGACGATAAAAACCGCCTCGGACGCATTGGGGTCCTTGGCAGCGGCGAGTGCATCGGTGAAATGTCCCTCCTCACCGGCGACCCCACAAGCGCCACCATCCGCTGCCTCGATGAAGTTCGTGCCCTCTCTATCACAAAGCGCGACTTCGACCGCCTCCTCGCAGAAACCCCCAGCCTCAACACCTACTTCTCCAAGCTCCTCGCCGACCGCCTCAAGAAGACCTCTAACCGTCTCCTCGACGACCTCGGCAAAGACGACGACATCTCTGGTGACCTCTCCATGTTTGCCTGCGCCGAAATCATCCAAGCCATCGCCTCGACGAATCGCACCGGCATCCTCACTATGGACAACAAGAAAAACTCTCTCGCTATGTCCTTTAATCAAGGACGCATCGTAAACATCGACACCGAGGTCGATCCTCCCCAAGAAGCCATCTTTGCCGCCCTCAACTGGAAAGAAGGAACCTTTAGCTTCCGAGTCAGTGACGCAGCCGAGATCTCCCAAACCATCGCCCTCGACACCATGAGCCTTCTCCTCGAAGGAATGCGACGCCAGGACGAATTCACCGACCCCGCAGACGACCCCTTCGAAGGTTTTGAAGAATAGGAACTGGGCCTGCTCCAAGCCCCCATACTCACTCACAAAATAGACTGCTGCTTCAGGCTCCGATTTTGTCGGAGCCGATGCAAAGTCCCCCTTGCGTCGAATCTAACACTGCCTTAGTGTTGAGACGGAGTATGTTCGTTTGTTCCGCCTGCGAGAGGATGTATCACTGTGTCTGAAGAAATGTCCCAAATACATATTAGCCCCGACTCCGCATTCATGGTTGAGGGCCCTATCACAAACCCCGATAGCGACCTCTTCGGCTTCAACAACTCCATCGAAATCGCCACCAAGTTCTTCAAAGAATGCCCTCGGCCGATTCAATTCGCCGTCTACGGGCGCAGCGGCTCAGGGCGCACATCCTTCCTACGTCTCATGGAGAAGAACCTCGGAGATCGCGAAGACATTATCCAACTCCACTTCAGCGCTCGACCCTTTCGCAACTCCACGAGCCTCATCCGCTCACTCCTCCGTCGCCTCGAAGTCGAACTCCAGATTGAAGACCCTCGATTCGACAACCTGAAAGCCGTCGCCGCCGGAGCACCAAACCCCGCCACCAAAGACTTCGACCTCTGGGTTGACGCCACCGAACACATGAAGCAAGACCTCGACGAAATCA
>JARGOJ010000074.1:15973-16675 GCA_029210225.1 Planctomycetota bacterium | reverse complement strand
GAGGATTGCCAATTGGATGTACTTCTTCAAGGGCCAACAGGAGTACCAGCGCCAGCCAACTATGCTCCGCTGCTGTTAGATGTTGTTCTAGGAGGAGTCGCCTTTGCAGATTTTGACAATGACGGCTTTATGGACCTGGCCGGTGTCGATACCTTCTTTGGCTGCGTCCAAATAATCTATCAGGGTGCCAATGAGAGCTTCTTAGAAGATGGAAACTCGCCGATTGATTTGCCATTCTTCGACTTTAACAATCGCTATTTTACCCCCGCTGTCGGTGACTTCAATCAAGACGGTCTCCCCGACATCGCTGTCTCACGATCGGGAATGGAGAGCCTGTCAGTCCTGTTTCAGGGACCGTCTAAGATCTTTTTGATTGATGCCGATCATGGCTCTCCTCCGGCAGCCCTCGTCATTCCTCAGGTGATCTTTAAGGACATCAATGGTGATGGCCTCGGGGATTTAGTGACCCCGAACGGAACGGGTGGAGGATTCAGCCGCATCTTCCAAAAGCAGTAGCTGTGCGATACGGTCCTCCCTCTTCTGGCGCCTAACGATCTCTTGAATCATTCATGATTGAGGAAACTATGACCTTGCGAAAATTGGCCTTGATTCTATGCATTACGACTTTGACTGCGACATTGAGTGCGGAGCCCGAGAAGACGAGGCCGATCGTAATCGCTCACAGAGGCGCTTCGGGATATC
>JARGOJ010000074.1:11027-15963 GCA_029210225.1 Planctomycetota bacterium | reverse complement strand
TCTGCCGGAGCATAGCTTAGTTGGCACGGCGATGGCGTATTCTTGGGGGGTCGACTACATTGAGCCCGATTTGGTGCTCACCAAGGATGACGAGGTGATTGTCCTCCACGATATTCACCTCGACACAACGACAGACGTGGCGAAGAAATTTCCGAAGCGCAAACGGAAGGATGGTCGCTTCTATGCCATTGATTTTACTCTCAGTGAAATCAAGACGCTCCAATTGCATGAACGACGCTCGCTGACAACAAAGAAGGCTGTCTTTCCTGGACGCTACCCGGTGAAAATGGGGGGCTTAAGAGTTCCGAGTTTCAAAGAGCAATTAGTGTTGATTCAGGGCTTGGATAAAAGTCGCGGCGGAACAATGGGCCTCTATCCCGAGATCAAGCACCCAGAGTTTCATATGGCCGAAGGGAAGGACATTACGAAGATTGTTTGGAATCTATTAACCCGTTTTGGATACACGAAGAAAGGGTCGAAGATATTCATTCAGTGTTTCAGTGATAAGCCCCTGAAGCGTCTCCGCAAAGAGTTCCAGTGTAAGGTTCCGCTCATCCAATTGATTGGAGTGAACAGCTGGAAGGAATCAAGCGTCGACTATAAGGCTATGCGAACTGAAAAAGGTCTGAAGGCTATTTCAAAGTATGCGGATGGAGTGGGTCTTTGGTTGGGTCACTGCGCCGCCGTTAAAAAGGGCGCTTTTGCGTCCTCAGGCCTTGTTAAGGGAGCCCATGCAGCGGGGTTGAAAGTGCACGTGTATACCGCTCGGGCCGACTCGCTTCCCAAGGGGGTTGACTCTTTTGATACCTTGTTGTCTCTGCTGGTGCATCGCCTAAAGGTGGATGGGATCTTTTCTGACCATGGAGATAAAGCCATGGCGTACGTTAAAGGCCGAGGTTTTTGAACTGGGACATGACGGCCGTCATTAAACGAAGTTTAGTGGAAACAATCATTGGAATGACTGGGGGCAATCGTGGCAGTAATGAGAAATACCATCTTGGCGTTTATACTTGTGTTGGGCTTTGGAACAGCGGCTTTTGCCGAGGATAGGGTTTACGAGTTTGACCAAAAGTCAGGGGGCATGAGCGTCCAAGTGCGCTGTAACGACGCGAATCACTCTGAAGAAATTAAGGGCGTGACAAAGATTGTCTTTAGCGACTCGTACATTCACATTGAAACCAAGGACCGAATGTTATGGTTCCCGAAAGAATCGGTGCAGCGTATCCATTGGTTCAAAGCCAAGAAGGCCACGGTCGTGACGCCAAAGACCATCAAGCCTCCAGTGAAGGCTGAGACTCCCAAAAAAGTCACAAAATTACCCGCGCCTGTAAAGTTGGGGCGGACCCCCAGAGAAGCACTAAAGGAGTGTATCGCTCTGCTGAAGCAAAAGAAATACGTCGAGTTCGTGAAGGGCTATCTTCATCCTGATGATTACAAGAAAATGGATGAAGAGATTGGTTTGAAGGCGCTCATTGAGGGCTTTCAAGTGGCGAAGGCGGCGAAGCTCTTGAAGGTTCTTGAAGGGGTCGCAAAGGTCGCGAAGCTTGACGAAGTCGGTGGGGTCGCGAAATTCAAGAGGGCAGGAGGTGGAACCTTTGCGTTCTACAAACATGGTGAACGTTGGTACATTAAGAATTAGACCGTCCATAGCTTGTCGAGGAAAATTGGCGTTGAAGTTGAGAGCCTTTCTTATCGCGTCCTGCTTTACCTTGTTGGCGGTGCCCCTTGCGCCCGCTCAGGAGAAGGTGAGGTCGAAGTCTGCGACGGCCCGTCGAGGGAGCTATGTCAAGGCTTACGATTGGATGGTTAAAGACTCGAAAGACCCTGAGAGAATGGTCGAGTACGGGAGCGACTTCCTGCAATTCTTCTATGAGATTAAGAGTTCTGCTGGGGACAAGGAGTTAAGGGAGCGAGCCGCGAAGGATGGGTTGAATCAGGCGAAGCGCTGCTTGGCGTATTTCAAAAAGAAGAAAGACCTGACCTTGGTGGAGGAGGTCACGGAGGCCATTGCCTTCTTGGCGCTGGCTCGCGAATTTGGTGTGAAGAAAGAAGCGTCCTTTCTCTATTCGAAGGTGAATTTGGCTATGAAGACAATGAGCTTCAGAGCCTTGTTCAATCTCTCCAAGGGGGAGAGAAGCAATGATGCCGAAGACCTCTGCGACGCGGTGATTGCTTTTCACTTTGCCAGACGGGCTGGGCTACAGGAAGGCAAGGGGTTGAAGTGGGCCATGAGTCAGGCGCGGGCCTACAAATACGACGCGAAAGCGACGGATGAGGATTTCCTCTTGGCGCAGGACAACTTGGTGACTCACGTGATCTATGTCATGAGCGATTACGGCCGAGTCACGCTGAAGGCCTCTAATTACAAAGCCGAACTTGCCTACATGCGAGCGGCCTTCAAGCGGGTCTATCGCGACGAAGATGTGGAAGGAGTCGCTGAGTTCATAGACTCAAGCCGCATCCTTGGTATCAAAGACAGCGATCCAATGATACGCAAGGGCTTGCGCTGGTTGATGACGGTTCAGAAGGCCGACGGCAGCTTTGGTGAGGGAGATGAATACGACGTTTACCACTCGACATGGACAGCGCTGAATGCCTTGCGGCCCTTCCGATTTCAAGGGAAGGGCCCGACTTGGGACCTCACGAAGTAAATCAGGCCGCCGTCAGTATTCGCTCTTGGACACTTGCTCAGTAAGCATCCGGTCAAAGCCGTCCTGACAAGATTAGGCAAAGGTTAAGCGCCAACGGAGCGCAGTGTTGAGTTGTTGGTAACTGGTCTTCTTTGAAAAGAAGCCATCCAGTCCCGATAGATGGACCTGTTTCTCAAGTTCTTGGGGGTCAAGTGAAGAGTAGAAATAAGTGGGAGTATCGGGCAAACAGTAAGATTTCCGGAGAGCTCTCGCTAGTCCTTTGCCATTGAGTCGCGGCATTTCTACATCGACCAGGATGATATCGGGATTGAAGTCCTTGAGTTTGATGACAACGCCGAAGTCACTCTGGAAACTTTTAACTTGCCAGCCGAAACTTTCCATGTTTTTCGAGGTGACAAGTCGAATCGTCTTGCAATCATCAATGATCGCGAGTTTGAGAGGATTTGCGGAAACCTCCGCCTTCATTCCGTTAATCACTTTGCCTCCAGTGTTGTTTTGGTAAGACACCGTAAGGGTTTTGGTGACTTGACAATTGAAATTGGATCGTGGGTCATTTTGTGAAGGTCGTTGGCGATTCCCTTAGGTCTATTCGCTGAGTGACTTTCGATGAGCGCTGAGATATTTTTCCTAAGGAAGTTTTCAAGCAGAAGTTTTGGGAAACATCCCTCTGCACCGGAATCGACGAGCAGAGGCGCCCATTTCTTTGAATTGAATTCGGAGAAGAAATAGATTGGCGCGTCTGTCTTTTCTCGAATCACCGAGGCAATTATTGGTTCATCGAGATCCTCTAACAAGATATCCAGGAGGATTAAGTCGGGCTCAAGCTCTTCCAGTTTCAGAATGGCATCCTGCCAATTCTCGAAGTTGTGAACGTCGAATTCTGTGGGTGCAAAGTTCTTCATATAGAATCGGACCGCTTCGTCGCTATCGATCACGAAAATGATGGGAGCTGTTTTCTTTTTGGAAGTTTCTTTCACCAATATTGAGGTCGTGAGCATTTTTAGGTCCTCTCTCGAGTTGTTCAAAATTGGCTAGCAATCACCATGCCAAAGACAGGTCCGTTGTGTAGGCTTTGATGTTATTGAATTGGTCGTGAGGACGGCGATCCAGATTCACAAATGTGGGAATCTAGATCGCGATTATTCGCAGTATTGAGAACTTTCGCCGCATTGATTGTCGACGGGAAGCGAAGTGTCACGCTAGGGACAGCATTGTTGCCGGGGCATCTGTGTGCTTTCGCGGGTGGGGAGAACCTGTTTCACCATCTAAACCGAGTGAAGTTGCCCTCTTTTCGAATGCAAAATCACTTGGTGAGGGTTCGTCCTCGGCAAAAAGTCGAGAGATTGGTTTCAGCCTTTGAATAGAGAATTCTCAAGTCGGGAAAAGGGTGGGCATTTTTTAGAGAGAGTCTTCGTTAGAAGACATAGCCTTCGGGGATCACGCCGTTTCTAGGAACGATGATGATTCCATCGCGGACGTAGAGATGCTCTCCGTCATAGTTCTCAAAGTTCATCCGGTTGATGAGCTGGGCACCGGCACCGATTCGGGCTTCACGATCGATGATCGCGTTCTTAATCACGCAGTCTTCACCGATTCCCAAGGCGGGCACACCATCTCTAGGGAGGTTCTCATAAGTTGAAGCGCCCTGGCAAATGGTGTCGGTCATCGTGACCCCGCGGCGCAAGAAACTTCGAATTCCCAAGACGCAGTGCCGGAGCTTGACGCCTTCCTCGACTAAACATCCTTCAGCGAGCAACGTACTCTCAACGGTGGCGCGGTTGATCTTTGAGGCTGGGAGGAAGCGGGGACGTGTGTATACCGGATCGTCGGGGACGAAGAAGTTGTAGCGGGGTAAGACTTCGGCAAGCTCCAGGTTGGCTTTGTGATAGGCCTTTATTGTTCCGAGGTCGGCCCAGTATCCGTCGAATTTGAAGGACATGACCCGGCGCCCCATGGTTGCTGACGGGATTAGGTCGTGGCCGAAGTCGGTGCCTTCTTCGGTGGCGAGCATGTCGCGGAGGACATCGATCTTAAAGATATAGATACCCATGGAGGCGAGGTGGGTCTTATCGCCGACGGGATCGGGGATGGCGAAGTCGTCGACGACACGAGGATCTTTCGGTTTCTCCGCGAAGGCGTTGATCATGCCATCGCGGTCGATCTTCATGATCCCGAAGCCTTTGGTCTCTTCCCGAGTCACGTAGGTCGCGGCCACGGTGATGTCGGCGTTCGATTGACGGTGACGGTCGAGGAAGCGCCAAATGTCCATGCGATAGAGGTGGTCT
>JARGOJ010000074.1:8382-11017 GCA_029210225.1 Planctomycetota bacterium | reverse complement strand
CCCGAGAGAATGACGACATCGTCGGCGCCAGTGCTGGCGATTCGGTAGAACTGCTTTCTCACCGCATCGGCGGTTCCCTGATACCATTCCGTCGAGACGTCGGTTTGTTCCGCCGGGAGGATTTCTACGAAGCCCTTCGTAAAGTTGTCAAAGCGATACGTTGTGGAAACGTGCCGGTTCAGGGACGATGAGTTGAACTGCGTAAGGAGAAAAATTCGATCGATGCCGGAGTTGAGGCAGTTCGATATGGGAACATCGACGAGGCGATACTTTCCTCCAACGGGAACCGCTGGCTTGGAGCGACCGTAAGTGAGAGGAAATAACCGGGTGCCTTGACCGCCCCCCAAAATGACCGAAACTACTTCAAACACGTTCTCTCCACCTTCCTCGGATTGCCCCTCAGTGTAACGATCAGAACTCAAAGTTGTCAGCAGCAGGAACAGCGAAAGATGCTCGAACGCGTCAAAGCGAAGTCATTAGCGGACGTTCGCGAAGCCTATAACAAGATTTACGCAGAAGCAGAGTATGGCGATAAGGAGGTCCTTTATCACCGTGTATACAAGCTTTTAAGCGTGAGTTCGGACGATTTTGTCCTGGATATCGCTTGCGGGGCGGGGCAGTGGCTTCGTTTTCTTAGCGATCGCGGCCACAACGTTGCTGGCTGTGAGCTCTCGGAAAATGCCCTCGTCAGGGCGAAGAAACGTTGCCCAGAGGCTCTCCTTTTCCAAGCCGACGGGACAGATTTGCCCTTGGGCGACAAATCCTGGTCAAAAGTGACCTGTTTGGGGTCTCTAGAGCATTTCCTCGACCCCCTCGCGGGAGCAAAGGAAGTGGTCCGGATACTCAAGCCCGGCGGACGCGTCGTGATCATGTTGCCGAATTCCTACTATTCCGGCGATCTCTGGAGGGTGCTCCGAACAGGATATGGCCCGAATCATCATCAGATCGTCGATCGCTTCGCCACCGTTGGGGAGTGGACAGATTTGCTGAAAGAGGCGGGCTTAAACATCCTCAAGGTTGATCGCTACGATAAAGGCAAGTGGTTTCGCCGCCTGTTCTTCCCGTTCAACTTCGCCTACCACTTCGTCTTCACCTGCGAGCGCCCCGCAGAGCGGTAAATTTTCAGCTTCAACACGGGCCGACTTCCCCTCGATTCAAAATCGGTCCAGGATCTCCTTCACGGTCCGTGGCGTTTACAATTTGGTTTGTTCTGAGGGGAATTTGTTCGAAGATTCGCAGTCTCAAGTTTCAAGTCGAGCATCCATGCAGGTCGCAGCTAGCTGCAAAAGCAGTGTTTCGCGAGCGCTAACTTGCCGTTCTAGGCTCGACTTGATCGGGACTCTGGGCCGTTCTCAAGGGTCGCTTTATGTGTGGCGGATCCGGCTTTTGCGGATTGGTCCGGTCTTGGACGATGATTCTTCGTCTGGTTTCGCGATCGATTTTCCTGCTCGGCGTTCGCCCTAAGGCGGCGCTTTTGGCAACATGAGGGTTCGTCTTTGCCGGATAAGTGCCGGGATGAACAATCGGGGATAGGAGTTGCGGGCGTGAGATATGCAATCGTTGCGGATATCCACTCAAATGGGGTGGCGCTTCGTTCTGTTTTTGAAGATATCCGTCGACGTGAAATCAAACACGTCATGTGCCTTGGCAACATCGTCGGCATTGGTCCTGAGCCGGTCTACTGCGTGGATTTCATCCGAAAAAATTGCTTCTATACGATGCTTGGAAACTTAGATTACGGCATCGTGAATAAGGCCGCCAACTGCACTGAATCCACCGCCCGGGCCCTCGGATGGGCTCGCTCCCAAATCGAGTCGGGAGATCCGGAAGAAGCAGCCAAGCGCTGGAAGTTTTTTGAGGGCCTTCCCGAGAAATACTATAAGAACGGAATTACCTTCGTTCACGGCTCCCCAAGGGATCCTGTCAGCGAGTATTTGTTTCCCGAAGATGTTGAGAGAAATCCGGCCAAGATTGTCGATTCCTTTGAACTCTTCGAAAAGGTATTGTTTGTGGGCCATAGTCATGTGCCCGGGATTTTTCAGCAAAACCTAACCTTTACTGGCTCCACCGCTCTCGAAGATAAATTCCATTATCGACGGGGGACGAAAGTCATTATCAATGTCGGTTCTGTCGGCCAGTCTCGTGACGGTGACAACCGGGCCTGTTACATCGAAATCAATAAGAATTATATGTCCTGGCATCGCGTGGAATACGACGTCGATGCTGTCGCGAATCAAATCAATGAAGTCGAGGACCTCGCCTCGATCATCGCGAAGCGGATCAAGGAGGCGTACTAATGGCCAAAGAGGCCCTGAATAAAATCAAATATCGTCAGTTTGCAAGTAAGTGTCGTGGCGCTCGTATCACTAAGGTGACCGTGACCCGTGAGGATCGCAAAACACAGGTCCTATTCCGTTTCAACGCTCGGGCTGCTAAGGGTGGCAAGCGTTTTAATGGTGAGTGGGTCGTCGAGAAAAAAGAGCGCCCCGCAGACGAAATTGAAACACTCGAAAAGGCGTTCTTGGAAATCCTCCGTAAGGACTTCATGATTTCCAAGGGAACTGGCTTCGGGTCTAGTGACGCGGAGAAGTCGGAAGAGAGTTCTTCGGAGCAGCCAGAGGCCGCCGCAGCTGAA
>JARGOJ010000074.1:1121-8372 GCA_029210225.1 Planctomycetota bacterium | reverse complement strand
TTCTTGAAGCGGTTCTTTGCCTCGCAAGGGGCTTGACCGCTTTGAACTAGGGATTGAGGATTGTTGGGATGAAACCAGAGCTAGTCGTTGTCAAAGGGCCTCACCGGGGCCTGACCAAAACGCTGGATTCGAGCAAGGAATTGTTCATTGGCCGAAGCCGGAGCGCGGACATATGCCTGCAAGACGATAAAAAAGTCTCCCAACTTCACGCCAAGCTGCTACCCGTCGGTCCAGAGAGGTTTATCCTCGAAGATCTAGGGAGCACCAACGGGACCTACGTCAACGGCAAGCAAATGGAGCAGACCCCCGTTCATTGCGGGGATCGCCTCAAAATCGGTCACTCCCTCATCATCTATCGCACCGACGCCAACGAAATTAACCCCTCAGACTTCTCCTTCCGAGACGACAGCGAAGAAGACCTGTCCTCTCTATCCTCAGACAACGTCGCGCTCATCGCGAGGATTATCGGCCACTTAACCAGTGCAGACAACGCCGGGGTGGCCTTGTCTGAGGTCCTCGAAATGATCGCCTTTAACATTGGCGCGCAGCGAGCGATCGCCTTTCTCCGCGACCCAATGAGCGGCAGCACAAACCAAGTGGCCCACTACAGCGTGGCCCCTGGAGCCAATGAGCCTCCCATGGATGCCGACTGCTTGAAGCGAGTCGCCGCAGCCCAAAAGTATGTGGGGCCAGAAGTCGGCGAAATCGGTGGCGCCGCCGCCGTTCCAATCAAGATTGCTGGAGTTGTCTCTGGAGCCCTTTACTTCGATTGTCCAGCCGAAGCCCGAGAGACGCTTCAGTCCGAAGACGAACTCCTGACGGCCGTCGCCGACACTGTGTCACTTTCGATGACTAAGGATCGCTTGCGCCGAGTCGCCCAGGTCGCCGCAGAAATCATCGAGTTGATTCCTCTAAAGGGGAGCGTCCAAACTTCGGATGTCTCTGCGACGCTCACGAACATCGTCGGTATCTATAGCGACGTGGCCGCGGCTCGAAACGTCACCTTTACTTCAGAGATCGCCGATGGGCTTGTCGTTGCCGTGGACGAGATCATTGTAAACCGCGCCCTCGACCGGCTCTGCGAGCACGTGGTTATGGTCTGTGGCGGGGCGGTACACCTCGCGACGCGTTTAACTCCCGACAAGAGCGAAGTGCAAATTTCCATCTCCTACTCAGGCCGAGGCTTTGATGCCAAAGGTCTCTCTCACCTCTTCCATACTAATGGGGTCGCTGACGACGTTCGCTTCGCTTTGAACCACGGTTTAGACGGCGTGCTGGCTTTTTGCAGAGGTGCTATCGAGCTTGGCGGAGGGCGCATCACCGCTCAGAGCCAGGGACTTGAACACGGGGCAGCTTTCTTGATCGCGTTGCCTTCGACCAGTCAATCGCCGGCTGGCCCAAATCGAAAGCTAGAGCGCCGATCAACGGAACGTTATTTCTGATTCCTATCGATCGTGTTCTTTGACGCGCTCGGTATCTTTACGAAGACGGCAAAGATATGACTGAAAACAAGGCCCAGCGCGGGCGGCGCCGCTTGCTTGAATGGCAAGCAAATAGCTCCGCCAACTTCTATTCTGAAGACCAAAACCTCCGCGAGGTGCTGCACCTGAGACTTGGTTCAGAGCGCCTCGGCCATCGCCAAGCTGATTTTGATTTGTTTGGAGAGAGCGCCGCGACCATCGTCGACGAGGCCACCAAAGAGATGCAACGAGTCGCCGCATATCCCACGCTGCGTCGCTACGATGGCATCGGGCAACGGATTGAGCAGGTCGAGTTTCATCCCAATTATCACGGTATCGGCCAAACTCTTTATGCGACAGGTGTTCTCAGCGACTACGACCATATCGGCCAAGAAGCGGCTCAGCTCGTTTTTGCCTATCTCTTTACCCAAAATGGCGAGGCGGGGCACGCCTGCCCATTGGCGTGCGCCGCGGGTCTTATAAAGATCCTCCAGGCGGTCGGCTCGGAAGAGCTGAAGAGCCAATTTTTGCCACGCCTGCTCGACCCAAACTATGGCTCCAATTTCCAGGCCTCACAGTTTCTCACCGAGGTCCAGGGCGGCTCCGATGTGGGAGCCAACGCGGTCGAAGCAAGACCCAATGAGGACGGCAGCTATTCGATTAGCGGGGAGAAGTGGTTTTGCTCCGTGGCGAACGCGGACGTCTTTCTCATGACGGCGCGGCCAACAGACGCTCCCGAAGGGACACGAGGCTTGGGGGCCTTTTTAGTGCCTAGGCTGACAGAAGAGGGCGAACCCAACGGCTTCGCCATACGACGTTTGAAAGACAAGCTCGGCACCCGCTTCATGGCCTCCGCTGAGATTGACTTCGATGGAGCGAAGGCCTGGCCCATCGGCCCAGTGGATCAGGGCTTTAAGAATGTGGTCGAGATTGTCCTGACCACTTCGCGTCTTTACAACGCCGTCAGCTGCGCTGGCATCATGCGTCGTGCGATGACCGAAGCTTTCGGATTTGCAAAGGCCCGAGAGGCTTTTGGACAGTCGATTTCACGCTTCCCCTTGGTCAAGCGCTCGCTCGCCCGACTGAAAGTCGAGAGCGCCGCCGCTTTGTCATCGACGATGGCGCTGGTGGCTTACAGCGAAAAGAGCCAAAGCGAAACGCTCACTGAAACAGAGACCCAGTTCTTCCGGGCTGCCGTGCCCATGAACAAGATGCTGACAGCATTGCGCGGGACACAAATGGTCCACGAAGCCATGGAGGTCTTTGGGGGAAACGGTGCGATTGAGAGCTTTTCGGTTCTGCCACGGCTCTACCGCGATTCCTATATTCTTGAAGCCTGGGAAGGCACTCACAACGTCTTGACCGCCCAGTTCCTCAAAGATTGCGCGAAATACCAAGTGCACAAGGGATTGCTTCAGTGGTGTGAAGACGTGATTAAAGCCCCGGATTCCCTCCCTCAAAAAGACTGCGCGGGTCATCTTGAGAGCGCCCTTGAGAATCAAATAAAGCCGGCTTTTCAAGAGCTTGAACAGTCAGCCAAGTCGCCAATGGCGACCTTGATCGCTCGGGACTTATTGGAAAAGACTATGGTTTTTATCCAAGCGGTGACTTTGCTTCAAGAGGCCCGACATTGCGAAGAGGCGAGCGAGCTGTCAGCGACGGAGAAAACCGAGCTTTTGGCGTTCTTCTGCCAAGATCATGGCTTCGCGCCGGCCTTTGACGGTGAGCGTATGGCGAGGTCCTTGGCGATATTGACCGAAACCTAGACGATCTCAAGGTCTATGCCGAATTAAAGTGCAAAACAATGACTTTTCCAAAGAGCAAGGCTTGATACCCTAGGTCTCAATTCATTGGCCGATTTAACTCAATCTTCATCGATTGGGTTGGTGAGAAAAGTCATGTTTCTACGTCGCTGGATTCTTATCCTCCTTCTTCTCCTCTCCTTCAGCCCCAGCCCCGTCTCTGCCCAGGAGACCGAGGCCGAGCTAGAGCGCTTGCGTTTTGATTTGCGTAAGGAAGGGATGCTTCGCCTCATCGAAATGGCGGCCATCGAGATCGGTGACGCTGAAAAAGCGCGATTGCTACGGTCGAAGAAGAACCGTATCACCGACGAATTCGTTCGAGAAAACCTCACCACCCGCGAAGCCAAAAAGCTTCTCAACAAGATCTACGCAGAAGAAATCAGCAGCGGACGGCTAAAGGTCAACGAGCTAAAAATCGATCGCTGGTACGAGGGTAACTTCCGCAGCGCGTTTCGAGTGTCCCCGATTGTGGGCGACAGAATGCCCGTGGAGAATGGTTATCAACCTCCAAGTCGGAACGGGTATCTCCCGGAAGTCGCGGCCATCAATGTCAACACGCCCCATTCCATGACTGACCTTCGGGATTATCTCGGCAACCGTTTCACCTTGAGCACTCTGGACCGTGTTGTAAAAAATGGCAATCCTGTCGAGTTTCACATTGGGGAGGCCGCCGAAACTTTGACCTCTTTCAGAAATCGCGGTTACGAAATCATTGGTGAAGTAAAGAGTATCCAGGGTCCGTACGAGCGTTTGTTCATGGCGAAGAGCCCAACCGGCGAAGTGACCTATGCCGTGACGGGAATCAATGGTGTCGACCGAGTCCGCCATCTTTCAAGCCTCATGCGTTTTGCAGGTCCAAACGGCGGCGTGAGCTCAGATAAAGTCAAGATCTTTGGCGACATAGATGCCATGAAGGAACGAAACTACAACAACTTCAAAACGGCGCTGACGCACCTCGGCGACCCCGGTGGTATGGCGTGGATCGGGTTCCGAGGAGGAGTAAACACCGAGCTGAATCGCCGGGCCCTGGCCATGGAAGGCATGGGTCACCTCAACGATGTCCTTGGATCCAACCCCTACAATAAATTGATCGAGCGCCTGACTGTCGAGGCGGAGAGAGCCGCTCCCGGGCCAGATAAACGGGCTGTCGAGAAGGTCCTGGAAGAAGTGCGAAGCAGCGAAGTGATTCGTAAAGGCTTCTCAAAAGCGCCCGCTGAAGTCTTCGCAAAGGCGGAGAATTTAGAGCGCTATCTCGCGGCAGAGAAGGCGCTAGGTAAGTTAGCCGTTGAGGGGAGCGGGGTGAAGACCCTCAAAGAACTCATGGTTGAAGGAAAAATGAAAGTTCGCGGGGGTGGGGACCCTCGCGCTCTGACCGCTTCGAGAACCCTGGAGCACAGGCTCTTCCGCGGTGAAGAGCTGAGGGTTAGAACTCGCGGCGGCGAAACCAAATCGTTGAAACTCATTAACAATTATTACGGCGATGTGATGGGGGACATGGGTCGAGCGTTAGTCAACGCGGGATACAAGAAGGTCGCTTATTTTGGCACCGCTGGTGGCATAGCAGAGGGCACCCGAATCGGTGATGTTCATGTTCCTGGCGCCGTTTACGATCATACAGGCCGTTTGGTTTCCGACGGTGTTAAGAACAGCATGATCGAACACATGCGTCGCAATGGCATGGGAAGCCTAGAAGGACGAATTAAGACCAACACTCATTTGGCCAACGTCTTCTCCCCCACCGTCGAAACAATGAGCTGGCTCGATAATGCCCGTCGCGGCGGAATCAACTCGGTTGAGGTTGAGAACAGCTACCTCGCCGAAGAGATCAGCAAATACAATAAGAGAGTCGCTCGCGGTCAGCCGGTCGAGTTTATGACCTCCGTAATGGTTTCGGATCTTCCCGGATCGGAGCACACCCTCGGTAATAACAATGGATCGACGAACGGGCTCTTCGAGAGGATGGTCGATCACTACATTGATGCCCTGGGAATTGAAGGAGTGGAGCTTCTTGAGAAGGAGGCGATTGAGAAGGCGAACAATCGGGCTCGCGGGCCTCACGATCGCCTAGCAATGAAGCTTCTCGGTGAAAATGCTGAGCTGTTGCTGCGGGAAAATGTTCGCGCCATGCTCAAGAACGGTCTGAGCGCCGAAGCCGCAGAAAGAGCGTTGCGAGAAGGACTAACTCTAGAGAAATTGGGCCTTAAAGCGTCGGACGCTAAATCGATTGAGCGGGAGATCAAGGCGTCCTATGGCGATAAGGACGTGGTAAAGAGCGTCGAAAAGGTCAATTCTGTGCTCTCACGAGCCGTCGCAGAGCTTGTAAAGACTCACCCCAGAGCAAATTTCGAGCTGAGGTTGGGAGGCGGCTTTGGAAATGGTCACTTCTCTCCAGTTGAAGGCGCGAAGTTAGAGCTTCGCGGTTCACCGGAGTTAAAGACGGCCTTTGAGCGCCTCGTCACAAAATATTCATCGATGACTCCTGGAGCGCCGCCGGTCAAGCTTGGAACGGTGGCGGAAGGCAGCGTCAACCTTGGTAAGAACGGCCACTTGCTGCTTCACGAATATGGCGCTCTAGAACGCTTGCACGCGTCTCGGTTATTGACCAAGAGCGGAATCAACCTACACACCAGCGCCGGTGGCGGACGTGTGACGGCGTCGATTAAGACAGCCTCGGAGATGGTCCGACGGGGCGCGGTCTCTTCTAGAAGTGGCGCGGTGACTGCCAATGCGGAGACCGCCTTTGAAGAGCGGCTTCGCCGCAGAGGAGCGTCTTTAGAAAAGGTTGCGGCGAATGATGCGCGCTTGAACGGGAAGAAGAGCGTGACGCTCGTTGAGGCGGATGGTCGCGTCAGAGTTCTTCTCGCCAAAGGAGCGACAGTGACGCCGGGTATGGCTTTAGAGAATCTGACGCGGGTGAATCAACTCACGAATATGCGAGATGCCCTTGGAGTTAGTGGTCTCAACAAGCTCCTAGAGAAGGTGAAGGCAGGGTATCCCGACGCGAAGGCGCGCTATCGCTCGTGGGAGATCAAGGCTAGAGAAGGCGTGTTGTTAAGCCTTGAGCCGAGCTCTCCAGAGCGGGCGGCGATGGAGAAGACCCTTGAGCGTTTGAGGTTGGAGGCCGATCCTTATTCCCGTTTTCGCAATCGCGCCGGGAACATCAACTTTGACAAGGTGAAGAATTTAGCCCGAACTCACGGCGCTGGAGTGGCCTCCTTTACTCTCGGTATCTTCCTCAAGGAGCTTGCTCGGGTGGTTGAGACAGGGGACAAGGCGATCATTGAAGAGTTCTTTAAGGGCTTGGCGTCGACGGACTTTTGGTTGAACTATGGTCTCTTCAGTATTGGCGCGGAAGCGGGGACGATTGCTTATACGCGCTTCCTTGAACGCTTTGTGAAACCTTCTTTTGTCGGCGGCCTATTGAAGTCGAACGTGGCCTTGGCTTCGGGTATGGCGCTCAGTGAGATCATGATGGGTCACTTTGATGGGAAGACCTACGCGATCAATGTTTCAAGTTTGATGCTCTCGTCGACGGCGGTGAAGGCTGGGGTCGCCGGGCTTAAATGGGTGGTCTCTTTGGACAGCCTTAAGGGGTCTCATAAGATCGCGAAGGCGCTTCGTTTGGGTTCGGTGCCTGGGTGGATTTACGCCGGCGTCGAGACGGCGGTTGTTCTTTACCTGGGAGATAAGATCTCAGCGGGTGTGACGACGATGTTTGAGCGTCACAAGGCTAGAAAAGATGTGGAGTCGGCGATTGCTGATGTCTTGCGGATTGCGAAGACAGCGGGGCCTGATGATAAGAGGTTAGCGGAAGCCCTAGAGAACGTGACTTCAAGCTTTAGCGCTTGGAGAAACATGGAGCTGTCAGGTGCGATCGCGGCCTCAGATCGCTTGCGGGCGGATCTAACCAATCTCGGCCATGATGCTATGAAGAAGGAGTTAGGCTTCAGCCACACGGAGCGCTTGATCGGTACTGATCCAGGTCGCTA
>JARGOJ010000074.1:0-1111 GCA_029210225.1 Planctomycetota bacterium | reverse complement strand
CGGCACACAGCGTCGATGGATGCCGATTTAAAGGAGGCCACCGATCGCTATTTTGCCACCTACCACAAGTCGATTGAGGACGCCTATGCAAAGAATAAGCGGGGCACAGCCTTTAATCCTCGGGATCCTGAGCACCTCTCGCGAAATCGTGGAGAGAGCTACGATGATGAGGCGGCGGTGCTCGACTTAGCGCGGCGTCTTGCCGGAAATGAGAAAACCCGGACAATGCTTGAGGAGAGAAAAGCGTTGTTGGCGGAGATTAAGATTCGTGATCGGGCTCTCCTGATTGAGTCTCCGGGCGCTTTAGGTTCGATGCGAAGTGGTTTTGGTGAGAACGAATGAAACAGCAGGGTTATTGTTCCTTAGCCATTGGCTTTTTATGGGTCCTATTTCTGACGGGCTGTCCAGATAATCGGCCGTCGACACCGGGAAAGTCTGGCGCGACGGGTCCTGAACCCTCGGGGCCGGTTGAAGTTCAAGGGAAGGGCAAGCCTTCGAAAGATGTTGGGGACATGGTGAAGTTCCCATCGGGGAGCTTTCGTCTTGGGAGTATAGATTTCGAGGACGAGCGCTCTGGTCGAGTTGTGGTTCTGTCGGAGTTTTCTCTCGACTCAAAAGAGGTCTCAAATGGGGAGTATCGTCTCTTCCTTGAGGATCTTGAGAAGAATGGAATGCCGAAGTCCTATCCAAAATTCCTGTTGCGCCGTTTTCCGAAGGGCAAGGATCATCGTCCTCGTCACTGGGGAACTGATAAGTATAAGGCGGTGAGCTCTTCAGAGCGTGCGCCGGTTGTCTGGGTCGATTGGTTTGACGCGACAGCCTATGCGGCTTGGGCTGGCAAGCGACTGCCGACGGAGTGTGAGTGGGAGCGCGCCGCGGGTTGGAACACCAAGTCTCGACGCAAGCGGATGTATCCTTGGGGAGATAGAGCACCGGACGCGAAGGGTGTGTATCTCGCGAATTTTAAGCCTTTGCTCGGCGCGGGCTTGGATGGTTATGAGGGCTTGGCTTTGGTCGATGCTTTTCCTCAGGGCGCGACTCCGGAGGGCTTGCTAAATATGGGTGGGAATGTCGCTGAGTGGTGTTCCGACTGGTATTTCCCGAGCTACAA
>JARGOJ010001133.1 GCA_029210225.1 Planctomycetota bacterium | reverse complement strand
GAAATGAGGGCCGGACGCGTGTCACTGTAGAGGATGAACCAGCTTACAAATTCATCTCCCGGCTGAATGAAGTCTTATGAAGGCCTTCAATTCGCTCACATTATCAAACAAAAATAAGAGTTCTTTGTTTTTGCCTGCACGATTGGCCATCAGGGGACGATCTTGAAGGGCCTTTTTGAGAATCGCTCTCCCTCGGGCGACCGCTGCCGCCCTATGAACCTCATTCGTGAGCTGCGAAACCGACTTCGCGACAAGAACCGCTCTTAGAATGCGGACTTCGCCGCTATCCGGCGACAATTTGAGTGTTTTGTCCAAAGCCTTCTCAGCCTCAGCTAGTTTGCCTCGCCTAATAAGTATGAGACAACGGGCCTCCTGAGCGGAGACAAAGTTCGGGTTCAATTCGACGGCGCGGTTTAAGTCGCGCTCCGCGCTGGCTAGGACAGCCTCATCATTGGCTTTGCCGGCCGTTCTGGCTAATTGAACGATACCTCGCAAAAACCATACATGAGCGCTCTCACTATATTGCAGGATAAAGGGATCAAGCTCGACAACAACCCTTTTTAGATCGACAACGTAGCTGACTTGGTACATTTTGTTTGAAAAGCTCCGACCGTAGCTCTCATCGAGTTCAACCGCCTTCGACATGCCCAAAATTGCTGGAGCAAAATTGCCAATTTTCAAGTAAGAAATGGAACGGGCATAGAAGACTTCTGCGTTCCTTGCATCGTAATCCAATGACCGATTGAACAGATCGATCGATTCTTTGTACTCTCGCCTGTCCCGAGCTTTCATTCCCGCAGCTAGATACTTCAGGGCTTCTTCCTTCGCGTCCTTACGGCACAGCTCCACTGATTTCATATCGCTCAATTGGTCCTCGGAATTCCCAAGTTCAGCGTGTCGCTTGCTTCGCGCCGAATAGCACTGAATAATGAGATTCAATCCCCGGGCTGTGTCTCTGGGAGAACGCTGAATGGCGATCCTTAAATCGGCGAGGCATGTATTCGCAGCGCTGCGAGTATATTTAGCGAGCGCTTCACGTCGACTGATCATCGCCCTCCTGAAATAGACTTCAGCCATAGCGACGTTCTTGTCAGCTTTCACTCCTTTGAACTTCTTCATTTGCTCTAACACGATGCTTAGCTGCTCACTGGCCGACTTCAAACTCGCTTCACTTCCCGTTTTTTGAAGGACGCGAGCCCAAAACAAACGCGCTTTCCAATGAGAAGGCTGAAGCACGAGAATTGACTTCAAGTCACGACTAAGCTGCGGCAATTCGTGTTTCCCTTGAAAATAGAGCTTAGCCCTCTCAAAGCGAGCTTGATAGTTCCAAGGATTCAGATAGAGCAAACGGTCCAGGGCGAAACAGTGATTCGCGAAAGTCCCCCTATATCGAGATCGGAAGTCATGGGGAGAGCTAGGAATCATCTGGGCGTTACGGAAGGCGCTCGCAAACAATGACGTGTCGTCCTTCAGCCGTTGCGAATAGTTATCAAGAGACTTTCGCGTCTTGCTAAAACAACTTTGAGCCAGCGCTGTCTCCGACGACTTGGGGGCTCTTCGCTCAAGCTCTTTCAGCTCTCTCTGAACTTCATCGTTGTCCTCACCCAGCTGCAATCGAACAAGCACCATCAACGACAAAGCCTGTCGAAAGCGCTGCTCCGAACCACAAAGAACGTGCTTCTTCGCTTCACTCCAAGAGCGAAAATGAGAACGCATTTTCGCTTCGCTCCGTAGTTGAATAAGGGCGGTGCTCAGGTCGGCCTTGGCCTTCGCAAGTTCCTTCAATTGGAAATAGAGTTGGGCGCGAGAAATGAGAAGCTCCGCGTTTGCCTCGTCAAGTTTTTTGAAAGGCTGGCTTTTTGTGTATGGCTTCTTGCTGAGCGTACCGAGGCGCTTAAGGGCCATCCAGGCATAAGCCACTTGATCCGGACTCCCCGACTTGGACAATTCAGTGTAGTGCTTCTTCGCATCTTCAAACTTGTTCATCTCTTCAAGCACGGTCGCCAGCTCTTTGAGGCTCACATTGTCTTTTTTATCTCGCGCTCTCGAAGTTCTCAGGTCTCTTTCTGCCCCGCGAAAATCGCCGTGGGCTCTGGAAACGCGAGCCCTCTCTCTGTATCCAGACGACTTCGCAGCATTGCATCCGATAGCTTCGGTTAAGTCGTCCAGCGCCTTTTTAACGTCCCCAAGCCCAGCGAAGGCTTTGCCTCGGCCCAAATAGGCATCGAATAAGTCCCGTTTCAATTTGATCGCAGTTTCGAAGTCGTCACGAGCCTTCCCGTAGAGAGTCAGTTTTAAGTAGAGCTTGCCTCGCAGCATTCGCGACTCATGAGGGTCCTCAGCTTTTGCGATCTTAGCGCTCAAGCTCTCATGCGCCAACTCGTGGCTTCGAATATCCCCGTGCTTAGAAGTCGCAGACGGGCGCAGACATGCCTGACAGGCCTTTGACGGCGGCTTGTTTGGGCCTTTGGGCCCGTCTTGCTCTTGCGCGTCGCAAACACCGACAATCGACAATCCCATAAAGAGGACCAAGGCTCCTATGGCTTGCTTCCCCAACGAATTCACTCCACGGACACTCATCAATTCACTCCCAAGTTAATCTCTATTTAAGGCGTGAACAGTGTCTCAGATGTTCTCGACGATTTCACTCCAATTCGACCCTCCCTCAGAGAATTCAGCCGAAGTTCACGGGGACGGAAGCTTAAAAAAAGAGAGGCCCGCAATCACACTCACAGCGCTGCTCGTTTGTGTTGATAATGCGAGAACTGAGAGATCGAGTTTGCTG
>JARGOJ010001132.1:703-2786 GCA_029210225.1 Planctomycetota bacterium | reverse complement strand
AAAATTTCTCAATCAACATTGCGTCGGGAGGTGAAAGCTGGAAACCTAAAAGCGATAAGGGCAAGAGCTTCATGCAATTCAAAAATTCTTGTAACGGAGCAGGCTCTTAATGCGTGGTTTGAGAACTTTGCAAGCCAACGAGATTATGTGGACTCTCCTGTCCAGGTAACTCGTAATCGAGAGTTGTGTGGAAAGGACTGTGATGAGTAATCAGCTTGTTCTTTTCAATATTGACGTGCCAAACCAGGAAAAGAAGGGATGTGATCATTCCAATCGCCAATTGTCTTGGCTTTTGCAATCGAATGGTCACTTTCACATTAAGGAATCGTGTGCCGAATGTGGCTCACACTTGAAATGGGCACCCCAGACACCCGAAAACCTCCAGAAACTTGGTCCTAAGCCAAATCCTGAAGGTTTTTGAGGAAATTTAACGCTAACCAAACGAGTGGTAGAAGGTTTTGCAGCCCAGATCACCACTTGTTTAGAAAGGAAATCGAATGAACGATAACCTCTACGGAGAAGGTATGCCTTCTCATAAAAACGGTAGCACAGGAGCGCCGTTTTCGCCAGCCGAATATTTTGATCAAAGAAGCTCCAGCTCACCAAGCATAACAGTTGGAGCTGGTTTGAAGCGTCCTCATGGGAAGCGGATAAGGCTTGACGAGTTTTCTCCTCAGGCGCTGAAATCGATTCTTGATGCTCAACTTGTACAACTCGACGGTTGGTGGTCAGCGCATCTTTGGCGCGGCGACTACCGGGCGGCCAAGAATTGGGAAGCTGCCATCGGTGTGATGATAGACGTTGACTATCAAGCGTCGACTGAGAACGGCCATCGAAAGGTGATCCTTCCTCCAGAGTGGCAAGATCGACTTACAAAGCTTGCTCAGGACGGACGTTTCGCGGCCAACATCTTCCATACAACAATGCATGGCTTTCGCCTTGTTTACCTCTTATCTGAACGAGTCGAGAATCCACAAAGGTTTCAAGAGATTGCCAGAGCAGCCATGAACTTGGCTCAGCTTGATATCAAAGCCCTTCAGCTCCCTGAATCAAAAATTGACCGGGCAGGCTTTGTGGTCGATCCAATATCCGACGACTTGGCCAGGATAATGAGGCGACCCAATTGCTACCGGAGCATTGAAGGTGGGGCAAGGGAGCATGTCACCGGGGAGTTGGTCGTGATCCGTGACGCTCCAGTATCAATAGCTATGATTTTAGAGTTAGGTCAGTTGGTAACAGAGGAAGCGGTCATAACAGATGCTCCCTTTGAGGACGAAGATATCGTCGAGGAACTCTACGACTCGTCCGTTGAAACCGAATTCCCTAAAGAGGTTCTTCCACCAATGATCCTAGAGCTAATGCAGAGCATTGCAACAGGTTGTGGAGTCTCCTTCGAGATGACTCTCTCTGCAGCGTTGGCTTTGTTCTGTCAGGCGATTGGCGAGCGCATTCAGGTGAAGGTTGGCCCGATAACAGGGTCGCCATTGCTTTGGTTTGCCAACATCGCTCCCTCGGGGTCTGCAAAATCGCCGATTGCCCGATACTTTCTAGCGCCCATAAAGAAAAGAGAGCGGGAGCTAAAGAAGATCTATGATGTTGAATACGCCGACTACAAAGCGGAATTGGCGAAGCGCAAGTCAGCGAAAGTAAAGACAGATCACGCTCCAATAGACATCCCAGCTCGGAAGCGAGCCTACTTGACAGAAGCGACGACCGAAGGACTGCTTCAAGATCTGGGAAACAGTGATGAGCCGATTCTCTATCACGTCGATGAATTCCCTATACTTCTTGGTTCTGCAGACGGATATGGGAAAAGTGGGAGTAACTTAGGCCGTTCGAGATTGCTGTCTCTGTGGGGGCGGGAAATGATCGCTCCTAGTCGACGACAAAATCAGGAGCCCCTCTGTGACAATCCCTTTTTGATAATTGTCGCAGGGGCACAACCTTCAGTGATGAGAACTCTTCAGTTATCGAGAAATGACGGCTTGGCCGCAAGATTTCTCTTTGTCCAGCCGAAGCCCTGTTTTGGAGGTCTTGGTCAAGAATTAGATGAATCGATTCCTCCTGAGATTGAATCTCTTTA
>JARGOJ010001132.1:0-693 GCA_029210225.1 Planctomycetota bacterium | reverse complement strand
AAGACATACCGTCTGAGCAAGGACTCATACAAAGTCTTGGAGGCTAAGGCTAAGAGCTGGAAGCGGAAAGCCTATGATTTAGACCAAGCCAATTGGGGGTTGTTGTCTGCAGCGTATGGGAAAGCGCCACTTCATGCTGTCCGAATTATGGCTCTTTTGACGGCGTTGTGGTCGCTATCTGGAAATCCATACGAGAGCAATGATGGAGTGATTACATCTAAGAAGCTGGAAAGGGATGCAATCAAGTTCCTTGAGTTCTTTCTCAAGCATTCTCATTATTGCTTTCAACTCATCGCGTCTTCTGAAGACCCAGAAAAAGCAGCACGGAAAATCAGATATTTAGATCAGCACATTATTACGGGGCTCCGCAGACTACGCCCAAGTGGTGAGACAAGAGGTACTTCAGAATGGGCGACTTTATTGGAGGGCGTTGGCGCTGATAAGGTTGGGTCTCGGCAACTTGGGAAAGCGCTCGTTCGTATTGCTGAATTGAACCTGCCCGACCTTACGGTTTCTCGACCTGAAACTAGGTCCTCATCAAAGAAACAATGGACGATTCGAATGTTACGCCAAACAGAAACGGCACAAACGGCATAAACGCGTAGCTGTCTAAAACAAAGACATTGCGCGAGTCGTTTGTATTTTTGCAAACGGCACGAAACGGCAGAGCGCTGCCGTTTCGTGCCGTTTTAG